>RFVZ01000086.1 GCA_009922405.1 Betaproteobacteria bacterium | reverse complement strand
GCCAGACGGCTCGAACCGCGGGTTGCGGTCCGAGCAGATGGACTCGGACCAGGTCGGCGCGTAAGCCCGACGCGATCATTCCCCGGTCGTTCAGGCCAAGTGCCTGCGCGGGCTTCAGGCTAACGGTGCAAAGCGCCTCGGGCATGCTCCAGCCCGCCTCCTCGACCAGTCGCAGCGCGCCAAGCATCAGGCTGCCCGGCACGTAGTCTGATGACAAGGCATCGAGGAGTTTGGCGCGCGCCAGATCGGCTGCGGCAACATTGCCCGAATGGGATCCTCCTCGAACCACGTTGGGTCCGCCCATGACGATCAGCATGCGCGCTGATCGTGCCGCTTGGGCGGCGGTCAGGGTCGTCGGAAATTCCGAAATCCGGATCCCATCTGCTACGGCTTCGGCGACGTGTTCGGGGGTGGTGTCATCATGGCTTGCAACGGGCACCCCGTGTTCGCGGGCCCAGGCGATGAAATGACTGCGATTCGGGCGGGCATAACGGCTCTGGGCCTCCGGGGCCTCGGCAACATGGCGTTCGAATTTCTCGAGACTCCAGCCCTTCTTGCCGGTGAAATAAGTTCGTGCATGCGCGATCTCCGACCACTGGCGCTGCCCCGGCGTGTGATCCATCAGCGAGAGCAAACCAACCCGGATCGCACGATGAGGTCCGTCGCTTGACGGCGTCCGGTTGAGCGCCGCGAAGGGCTGGAACAACTCCAGCGTGTTTGGAGCCGGGAGCTCACAGCGGATGTGCAGATGATGATCCGCACGCAAAACTTGATGGTGTTGTGTCTGCTCCAACGCGCTCAGGATTTCATCCATGCCGCCGCCGCGCAGCCCATCGGCATCTCCGTCGCCGATCCCCAGGGCGTCAAACACCGTCGTAATACCAGCCGCAGCGATCTCGGCGTCATGGCTGAGTAGGGCCGCCATCGCAGGCCAACGAACCTTTGGGCGCGGCATCAGGTGCCGTTCCAGATTGTCGGTATGGATTTCCACCAGGCCCGGAATCAGCAGATCGCCGTCAAAGTCCTCACCAAAATTTGACGGGCCACTGGTGATATTGACGATCAGACCGTCCTTGATCTGCACGCTCCCGTGAATGATTTCATCTGCGAGAACGATTTTGGCATTTCGGAGCGTTAAGGAATTTGTCATCAACAAACCAGTGGTTTTACTTCAAGACAATGGTCAGCCACTGCATCGCGAACAATGGGATCGTGAAAGATTCCGATCACAGCGGAACCCGCCGATTTGGCCGCATGAATTAATTCGATCACGCGGTCCCGGTTCTCAAAATCGAGCGAGGCCGTGGGTTCATCGAGTAGTAGCAGGGGACGTGGGCAGATGAGCCCTCGCGCCAGATTAACCCGTTGTTGTTCCCCCCCCGAAAAAGTCGCAGGGGGCAGGTTCCAGAGGCGCGCGGGGAGGTTGAGCCTCGTTAAAAGGACTTCGGCACGATGACGGGCCTCCTCTGGTTGAATACCGTCGGCCAGCAGGGGGTCGGTCACGATATCGATCGTGCTCACCCGAGGTATTGCCCGCAGAAACTGACTTACCCAGCCAATCGCTTCACGTCGGGCTCTAAGGAGCGTTCGTTCGGTCGCGTTTGCGATATCCACGCGACCTTTGGGAGTACTGAGCCAGATATGTCCCGAATCTGCTCTGGCATTGCCGACCAGGCAACGCAGCAGCGTGCTCTTACCCGCTCCCGATGGCCCCGTGATGGCCATGCATTGCCCCGCATTGAGTCGCAGCGAAATATCGCGCAGGACCTCGATCACGAGCCCGTCCTGCAGATGCAATTGATATGACTTGCCCAGTCCATTGACCTCGAGGACAGGGGGGTCGGCGTGTTTGATCGCGGCGCTCATCCTTGCGGTACCGAAGCGACCAGTAACTGCGTGTACGGATGGTGAGGGTCATCGAGCACCTGATCGGTTAATCCGGTTTCGACAACTTTGCCATCTTTCATCACCATCATCCGTTGAGCTAACAGTCGGGCAACCGCGAGATCATGCGTCACGATGACGGTCGCCAGACCCAGACTGCGCGTCAGTCCACGCAACAAATCGAGCAGACGGGCCTGCACCGACACATCGAGCGCCGAAGTTGGCTCATCAAGCAACGCGAGTCGCGGTCCGGAGATCAGGTTGCGGGCGATTTGCAGACGCTGCTGCATGCCACCGGAAAACGTGGCGGGTGATTCATCAATCCGCGCGGTCTCGAGCTCGACCCGTTCCATCCATTGCCGGGTACTCGCGCGGATCGAACCCCAGTGGCGTACGCCGTTTGCCATCAGTCGCTCCCCGGTATTGGCGCCAGCGCTGACGGCCATCCGCAATCCGTCGCGCGGATTTTGATGCACAAAGGCCCACTCGGTGCGCTCGAGTCGCCGGCGCGCTGCGTCCGGTAGCGCAAAGACGTCGTACTCGTGATTTGCGGCGTCCCGATAGTGAAGGGTGCCCGCCTGAGGTGTGATCCGGCCCGCCAAAACGCGCAAGAGTGTGGTCTTGCCAGACCCTGATTCGCCAACGACGGCCAGCACCTCTCCGGGCCAAAGCGTAAGGCTGACGTCCTGGCAGCCGTAACGATCACCATAACGGACAGTCAGTCCGGTGGCGCGCAGTAAGGGGGGATCCAAGTCGCTCATTGAGCCCCACACCAATCCGTATCGGAGCAAATGAACTGACGCGCTCCGGCGTCATCCATGATCATTTCATCGAGAAAACTCTCGCGTGACCCGCATAGCGCGCAGGCACTGTCCCAACGCTGGCGCTCGAACGGGTAGTCATCGAAATCAAGGGGTTCGACACGGGTGAACGGCGGCAGGGCATGAATGCGTTTTTCGCGTCCCGCGCCAAACAGCATCAGCGCCGGACTCTGATCGAGTTTGGGGACATCAAATTTTGGAATCGGCGAGGGCGACATCAGGTATCGATCCTCCACCATCACCGGGTAGTCGTAGGTCGTGGCAACACGGCCATGGCGGGCAATGTCCTCATACAGACGGACCTGCATCAGGCCGTAATCGGCCATCGCATGCATCCGGCGGCGCTCCGTTTCACGCGGCTCGAGGCGGAACATCGGTTCGGGTTGCGGCACCTGAAAGACCAGGATTTGACCCGCCTTGAGGGGCGTTTCCGGAATCCGGTGCCGGGTCTGAATCAGCGTGGCTTCGGTCGTTTGTGTCGTGGTCTGCACCCCGGTCGTGCGGGCAATGAAGCGACGAATATTGACCGCGTTCGTGGTGTCATCGGCGCCCTGATCGATCACCTTCAACACGTCATCGAGCCCGATCAGCGCACAGGTGAGTTGCAAACCCCCTGTCCCCCATCCGTAGGGCAAGGGCATTTCGCGGCTTGCAAAAGGGACTTGATAACCGGGAATCGCGACCGCCTTGAGGATTGATCGGCGAATCATCCGCTTGGTCTGTTCGTCCAGATACGCAAAATTAAATGCGGGATCGTGAATGGTTGGGTCGCTCATGACTCGCGGGCCCCGTGGTCCGCGCGCAATCGCCGCAACAACTCAAGTTCGGATTGAAAGTCCACGTGATGCGGTAGTTTCAAATGTTGTACGAATCCAGACGCTTCCAGGTTGTCGCAATGGCTGAGAACGAATTCCTGATCCTGCGCCGGTGCGGTTTCGGGTTCTCCAAGCTCAGTCGCTCGCAAGGCGCGATCGACCAGTGCCATTGCAATCGACTTGCGCTCGCCCTGACCGAATACCAGGCCGTAGCCCCGCGTGAACATCGGGGGCGCTTCGTCACTGCCCGCAAACTGATTGATCATTTGACATTCGGTCAGCTCGACCTCGCCCAGGACCACCGCGAAACCCAACTCGGGGGCCACGACACTCACTTCGACCCGGCCCACACGAAGCTCCCCAACAAAGGGGTGGGTATGGGCATAGCCGCGCTGCGTCGAATAACCGAGTCCCAGCAGATAGCCTTCGTCGCCGCGCGCGAGCGCCTGCAGGCGAAGCGGGCGGGCCGCCGGAAACCGCAAGGGCTCACGAGTTAAATCCGCCGGCTCGGGGTCGCCCTCTGCAGGTTGTTCGGCTTCCAGTAAGCCATCGCGACTCATCAACTCCGTGACGCGCGGTGGTGCGGTAGCGAGTCCGTCGCCCGGAATGGAGCGTGTTGGGATTGATTTAGCGACGGGTGCCAGTGCATCCGAAGATGTTTCATCCTCGAGCAAAGAAAAATCCAGCAGGCGCTGACCGTAGTCGATCGTCGGCCCCAGAATTTGACCGCCCGGTACCTCTTTGAAGGTTGCTGAGATGCGCCGCTCGATCCGCATCTGGGCGGTATCGACCGGGAGGCTGTCGGCCAACCGGGGCAGGGTGGTCCGGTAGGCCCGCAGCAGGAATGCCGCCTCGACCAAATCGCCGGCAGCCTGCTTGATCGCAAGCGCTGCTAGCTGGGGATCAAAGAGCGCGCCTTCGGCCATGACCCGAGCCACCGATCGGTGCAATTGCGCCTGAATCTGCGCAACGGTGAGTTCGGCGAGGGCCCGATCGCCGCGCCGACGGGTGCGGACCCATTGATCGGCCGCGTCGATTGCGCGTTCTCCACCCTTGACGGCGACGTACATGAGTTCGGGGCCTCTTGATTCTCTAGATCGCGGCGACGCGGGTGCTGCGGGGGATGGCACACAGGCGGTTGCTCCAAACCATCAGGAGATCCACACCCAACGGAAATTGTGAACGATTGGCCACCAGCGCAAGGCGCAGTTGCTCGGCCCATCGGCCTTCAGCGCCCCGTTCTAGTCTGATTTGACGGGCGTGTTCGATCCCAGGTCCCTGTAACTGCAAGGTGCTCGAGGAAGAGGCATTCGGGGCAACATTCGGGCCAACATTCGGGGCAACTTTTGTGGGCGGTGATTCCCCGCCTGACAATTCGCTGGGCTCAACCACTGTGACCCCGGGGACTTGCAAAATGATGGTGGCCGAAAGGTCCGGAAACTCCGGCTCGCCCTGCCGCAGACTTGACCAGTCGGGCTGTTCGCCCGGGTGTCCGACAAAGGCAAAATCCGCCTCGGCTGGATTTTTGGTCATGTTGCAACTGGTGTGAAACTGCAGCGAAGCGTGTGCGACCGTCGTTGCAAGCGAGGGCGAAAGCCAAACGCGGGTGTCACTGTCGAGCAACGTCATGGCCACTCCCCAAGCAGATTTGCTCCATCGGTCAGGGGGCTGATGCAAGGCGATGTTGTCCAGGCACCCAACCGTTCCTGGTTGCGACAAAGCGCTCAGGATGGTCCGAAAACACCGTTGCGCATCCTGGACTGGATCTTCAAAGCCCTTGCAAACCAAACTCAGGTCGACCCCCATTATGCGTCTCCCATCACTCGCCTCGAGTCATCGTGAAGAACTCGACGCGGGTGCTGGCGGCGAGGGCCGCAGCGGCTTCCAATGTCGCGTGACGCATCTCGATCAGAGGCTCGATCACCTGGGTGCAAACGGCGTCGCGATGCTCCGGTGATTGCAGCAGTGCGTCCGCGAGCGCGATCAACTCGGCGTGTTTAGCATTGCGCCCCGACACCCAGCCAACCCCAGTCGATCCGCACGCGTTAAGGCGGATCGTGCAACGGGTTGCGCTCATTTCGCCCAAATTGAAACGGGCACCGGTGCCCCCAGTGCGCCCTTGAACCATCACCAACCCGGTCTCCGGTCGACGCAACCAGGTTCGCTCAGTCTCAGCCCACGGCAGCAGGGCATGAGCCAGAACTTTGGGGTCCGAACAGGCTAGCAAAGACAGCCTATCGCCCCGGATCCCGCCGCTCTGGTTGGGTACCGGCGGGTCGGATGCTTGGGGGTGGACGCATGCATCGGGCAAATTCATGGGCCGAATTCTGGATCGAAAAGCAGGTTGTGTGTAACGATTGAATCGTGATTGATCACGATCAACCTCCCCGATGACACTGCGATGACAGGACGACGACGTTGGGCCAACTGAACGCGACGCGGCGCTGGGCTCTGTATTTTTCCCCCGACACTGAACTCGGGGGCCTGGGCCATCAGTGGTTGAGTCAGGCGTTTGAGCAGGCGGCTGTCTGGACTGCGGCACCCCGCCGCTATGGATTTCACGCGACCCTGAAAGCGCCATTCAGATTGGCGCCGGGGTTTGATTTAAAGATGCTCATCGCGGCTGTGGCCGAATGGGCCGCAGAGCAACCCCCGGTTGATGTATTACTCAGCGTGCAGTGGCTGGGTGATTTCCTTGCGTTGCGGCCGGCCCGGGGCGCATCCGTTGATGCGCTGAACCAACTCGCAGCGTCGGCTGTGAAGCGATTCGACGGTTTTCGGGCCGAGATGTCAGCGGCCGAACGAGCTCGCCGCGTGGCCGCATCGAAGGCGCCGCTCACGCTTCGTGAACTCGAGCTCCTAGACCGCTGGGGCTACCCCTACGTGTTCGAGGCGTTTCGGTTTCACTGCACGCTCAGCGAAGC
Organism: Betaproteobacteria bacterium; assembly: GCA_009922405.1. Classification (GTDB taxonomy): domain Bacteria; phylum Pseudomonadota; class Gammaproteobacteria; order Burkholderiales; family Burkholderiaceae_E; genus RFPW01. Next base: position 3,367 of record RFVZ01000086.1, on the reverse strand, counting down.
TTTACCTCCTGACCGAAAGCTCCAACTGTTCGCGCTGGCCGAACAGACCTTTAATCGCGTACTGTTTCAGCCTGTACCCATCGACCAAGTGGTGTTGGTTGAAGAACCCGCCCCCGGAGCCGATTTTGTGAGAGTGCAGAGTTTCCCACTGGGGACGTTTGCGCCGGGTGCCATTGATTCCGATCGTTCTATGGAACCCGTCGCATGATCATCACGTCGCTGCTCGATACGGACCTGTACAAGTTCACGATGATGCAGGTGGTTTTGCATCATTTTCCTGGTGCTCAAGTTGAGTACCGATTCAAATGCCGCACGCCCGACATCTCGTTGGCCACGATTATTGAATCGATTCGCGAAGAGATTACTCAGCTCTGCACCTTGCGGTTTCGCCCGCGTGAACTCGACTATCTGCGTAGCCTGCGCTTCATCAAGAGCGACTTTGTCGATTTCCTCGCGCTCTTTCAGCTCAATGACAAGTACATATCGCTCGAGCCTGTGCGGATCGATGACCTCGAATCGGGGGCGCGCGAGGGCGAACTCGAACTGGTTGTGCGGGGCCCTTGGCTGCACACGATCTTGTTCGAAATTCCAGTATTGGCCATCATCAATGAACTCTGGTTCCAGCACACTCAGCGCTTGCCGGACTACGAGGAAGGACGGGATCGCCTCAGGGCCAAGATCAGTCTGATTACCCAGGACCCCGTACTGGCCGAAATGCGGGTCGCTGACTATGGCACCCGACGGCGTTTTTCCAGGCTCTGGCAGGACGAAGTCCTACTAACGTTACGGTCGACTTTGGGGGAGCATTTCGCCGGGACGAGCAACGTTTTTTATGCCATGAAGCACGGTTTGGTGCCGTTGGGCACCATGGCGCACGAGTACCTTCAGGCCTGCCAGGCCCTTGGGCCGCGCCTGCGCGACTCGCAGATTTTTGGGTTTGAGACCTGGGCTCGTGAATATCGCGGCGATCTCGGCATCGCGCTCTCCGATGTTTACGGCATGGACGCATTCCTGCGCGACTTCGATCTCTATTTTTGCAAGCTCTTCGATGGCGCGCGTCACGACAGTGGCGACCCTTTCGATTGGGGTGATCGTCTTCTTCATCATTATGAAAAGAACCGGATCGATCCAAAAACAAAGACCATGATCTTTTCTGATGGTTTGAACGTTCCACTTGCGATTCAGTTATTTCGTCGCTTTGGTCACCGGTCCCGGATGTCTTTCGGAATCGGCACCAATCTCACGAATGATCTGGGTTATCAGCCGTTACAGATCGTCCTGAAGATGGTTCGGTGCAACGGACAACCCGTCGCTAAACTATCGGATGCGCCAGAGAAGACCATGTGCGACGATCCGGCCTACTTGAACTACCTTCGGCAGGTCTTTGAGATCAAAGCGCCCGTCTAACTACTTTTGACTAAATTTTTCTCATGAATCAACCCAACCTCCTGATCGCACGCAGGGTGTTTCCGAGCACCATGGAGCGCTTGACGCCGCATTTTCAAATCCATGCCAACGAAGCCGATGTCATCCGGCCTCGCGATGAATTCATCGCGCTGGCCGCGCAGGCGGATGCTCTGTTCATTTCAGGCGGCGAAAGAATCGACCGCGCGCTGCTCGACCAATGTCCCCGGGTCCGGATGATCGCGACTGGCACCGTCGGTTTTAATCACATCGATCTTGCAGCCTGCGCCGAGCGCGGCATCATCGTTTCCAATACCCCCGATGTGCTCAATGACGCGACCGCTGACATGGCTTGGGCGCTCTTGATGGCAGCGGCTCGGCGGATCACTGAAGTCGAGCGCTGGTTGCGCGACGGCAAATGGGACCGGTGGGCGTTTGATCAGTTATTGGGCCGCGAAGTGTTTGGCGCGACCCTGGGCGTAATCGGAATGGGCCGCATCGGCAGCGCGGTTGCGCATCGGGCGCGCGGCTTTGAGATGCCCGTGATTTATCACAATCGCAATCGAGCGGCGGACGAAGGCGGTGCCACCTGGCGCCCGCTCAATGACCTACTGGCCGAGGCTGATTTTGTGGTGTTGCTAACGCCCTACACCCCCGCGACGCATCACTTGATTGGTGCCGAGCAATTGGCGCTGATGAAGCGTACCGCCGTGCTCGTCAATATCGCCCGCGGTGGTGTGGTCGATGATGCGGCACTGATTCAGGCATTACGAGACGGGGTGATTTTCTCGGCCGGTCTGGATGTGTACGAAAATGAACCCGCGCTGCATCCGGGTTTCCTGGAACTTTCGAACGTGGTTCTTGCGCCGCATCTGGGTAGCGCCACGCTGTCGGCTCGTCAGGGGATGGCCAACCTTGCCGCCGATAACCTGGTGGCTTGGGCTGCGGGCGCGCCCCTACCGTCGCCAGTCAAGACGTAATCGACGGCCATCGACGACCATCAAAGATCATCGATGAGCAGATTGGCCTCATCTCTGCTCTGGTCTGTTTTGATCGAGTTCTGACTCCGTGTAAGATTGAGGGTTCCCTGCTGCACGGGCCACGCAACCCGGTAGCCAAAAACGCCACCCGGCGGGTGTTTGACGCAACGATCGTCAGCACCACGATCAAAGGGAAATAGACCGAGCCTGCAGGGCTCACTAGGAGTAAACATGCGTCACTACGAGGTGGTATTCATCGTCCACCCCGATCAGAGCGAGCAAGTGCCCGCGATGATCGAGCGGTATAAAACGATGATCGAAGGAACTGAGATCGGCACAGCCGGTCAGATTCACCGGGTTGAAGATTGGGGCCGGCGCCAGCTCGCCTACCCGATCGCGAAAGTGTCGAAGGCGCATTACGTCCTCGTCAACATTGAGTGCGATCAACCCACGCTCGATGAACTCGAACACGCGTTCAAGTTCAATGATGCGGTGTTGCGCCACCTGATTCTCAAGATGGACAAGGCCGAGACGGGGCAGTCGCCCATGATCCGCACGATCCAGCGCGAGGAAGCCCGCAAGGCCGCACCGGATTACGCGCCACAGATGATGGGTTGATTCCGTTGGAGCGTGGTAACACGGTCCACCTGATCGCTGATTTTCTTGCTCGCGACGCCTTGCGCTGGAGCCCAGCCGGCATCCCGATTCTTGGTGCAACGGTTTATCACCGTTCAACGCAAATCGAGGCTGGTATCCCACGTGACGTCACGATGGAGCTTTCGATCCGAGCCGCCGGCCCACTGGCTGAGCGACTCGATCGGGTGCTCCTCGGAGTAAGTCTTTCGATGCAGGGGTTCCTGGCACCGCGTTCGCGCAACGGTAAAGGCCTGATTCTGCATTTGACCCAATTTGAAATCGCACTAGCTGCGCCCGTCGAACTTTAGAGAGAAATCACATGTCATTTGCCCGCCGCAATATGAAGG
>RFVZ01000085.1 GCA_009922405.1 Betaproteobacteria bacterium | reverse complement strand
CTGGCGAACAGTTCGCCCATGACTTCTGCGTCGCCGATTTCGACCACCTTGACCCCGGCTGGGAGATTCTGAATCGAGGGCAGTGCCATCGCCGCCTTGGTGACATCGCCCAGCGGCTGCCCTGAGAGTTCAATCTCAAAATTAATATTGCGCTGCCGGTCATATCGATCAACCACAGCGGGGCCGCCCGTGATCTCAAGCGTAGCGACCTGGCCTAACATGACTGGCCCGCGACTGCCGGGAACGGCCAGTCGCTCGAGCACTGAGAGATCTTTGCGGGCCGCATCATCGAGTCGAACCACAATCGGGACCTGACGCTGGGAGAGGTTGAGTTTGGCCAGTACGGTGTCGTAATCACCCAGCGTAGCAACCCGCAAAGTCTCGGCAATCGCCGCCGGAGTCACTCCGAGATCAGCCGCTCGGGCCAGGTCAGGGCGAATCGCCAGTTCGGGGCGGATCAAACTCGCCGTTGATGCGATGCTGCCCAAGCCGGGGATCGTGCGCAGGTCACGCTCGACCGACTGCGCCGCCTGTTGCAGCGCAACGGGGTCCTGACCGGTCAGGACGAGTACATATTTTTCGCCTGACCCCCCAAGCCCGACTTTGGTTCGAATGCCCGGGACGGGCTCGATCGCGGCCCGGATCGCATTCTCAATGACCTGTTTGCGGGGCCGCTGACCACGTGGGTCCAACTGGATCGTCAAGGTCGCCTTGCGGGCCTCGGAAGCCCCAGCAGGTGCAAAGGGATCGCCGCCCGCGCTACCTCCGCCGACACTGGTGTAGATGCTGCGGACATGTTTGACCACCGCCACGCGCTGGCGCACGTCCTCGGCTGCGGCCAAGGTCTGACCGAGCACACTGCCCGGCGGGAGTTCGACATAGACCTGGGTCTGAGAGTTATCGTCAGGCGGAATAAACCCGGTCGGCAAGAGCGGGATCAGAGCAATCGACCCCACAAAAAAGACCCCGGAAAGGGCCATCGTAATGAACCGATGGCGTAGACACCAGGCCGCGCAGGCCTGGTAGGGCCCCATCCAGAAAGGTTCTCGGTGCCCGCCCACAACGGGTTTGAGCAAGTAAGCCGCCATCATGGGCGTCAGTACCCGAGCCACCACGAGCGATGCAAATACCGCCAGTGATGCCGTCCAGCCGAACTGTTTGAAAAACTTACCGGGCACGCCACTCATGAACGCCGTCGGCAAGAACACCGCGACCAAAGTAAAGGTAGTCGCAATGACTGCCAGTCCAATCTCGTCAGCCGCTTCCATGGAGGCTTGGTAGGGCGTCTTACCCATTCTCAAATGACGAACGATGTTCTCGACTTCGACGATCGCATCGTCGACCAGGACCCCAACGACCAATGAGAGCGCCAACAGCGTGACGACGTTGATCGAAAAGCCCAGATACGCCATTCCGATAAATGCTGGAATCACCGAGAGTGGGAGCGCAACCGCCGAGACCAGCGTTGCGCGCCAGTCTCGTAAAAAGATCAGCACCACGATCACCGCGAGAATGCCACCCTCATAGAGCAGTTTGAGAGAACCCTCGTACTCCTCTTCAACTGGCGTCACGAAGTCAAATGCCAAGCTCAGCGTGATGTCAGGCCGTTGCTGACGCAGTTGATCCAGGGCAGCGCGAACCGCGGCGCCGACGGCGACCTCGCTCTCACCACGACTTCGCACGACTTCAAAGGCAACCACAGACTTCCCGTCCAGGAGGGCACTTGCGCGTCGCTCGGCGAACGTGTCGCTGATCTGCGCGATCTGATCAAGCCGAATATGGCGTCCGCTGGCGAGCGCCAGTTCGATCCGGGCGATTTCGTCCGCGGTCTTGACCGTCGCCAGCGTCCGCAGGGGTTGCTCGCCAGAACCAATTGATGCACGACCACCCGAGGCCTCCTGCTGAACCTGGCGCAATTGCCGGGACACCTCGACCGTCGTCAGTCCGAGTGCCTGCAATTTGATCGGATCAATCGAAACCCGGATTTCGCGCGAAACGCCGCCAACCCGATTCACGGCACCGACCCCGCGGACTGCCAACAACTTTCGAGTAATGTCATTATCGACAAACCAGGATAGGGCCTCCTCGTCCATCGCCGCAGATTGAACGGTGTAGGTCAGGACTGGTGTCCCGGCCAGATTGATCTTCTGAAGTATCGGATCGCGCATCTCAGCGGGCAGATCGGCACGGGCTCCCTGCACTGCCGAACGGACCTCATCGAGCGCCTCTTGCACCGGTTTCTCGAGCCGGAACTCGGTCGTCACAGTGACCGTACCGTCCTGAACCTTGGTATAGATGTGTTTAAGGCCCTGCAACGGTGCAACGGCATTCTCGAGCTTGCGGGCAACGTCGGTCTCGAGTTGGGCGGGTGCCGCCCCAGGCAAAACGGCCGTGATCGAAATGGTGGGGAGATCCAGATCCGGAAAATTCTGGATTTTCATTGATCCAAATGCCAGCAAGCCGGCAATGGTCAATAAAACAAACAACATGGCCGCCGGAATCGGATTCCGGATCGACCAGGAAGAGACGTTGATCATGGTGCGGTCGCGACGCGGACGCGGTCCCCGTGGTTGAGAAACGCGGCACCGCTTGCGACGACCCGGGCACCTGCGGGAAGCCCCCCAAGCACCTCAATCCGATCGCCGATCAGACGTCCCGTTTGAATCTTGAGCTGCGCGACCTTTTGATCCGCATCGACCTGGTAGGTGTAACTAAAACCGTCGCGTACGATCACCGCCGTTTGCGGCAATGTCAGCGCCTGACTGGTACCCAAATCAATCACCCCACGCGCAAACATGCCCGCCCGCGCACTCCCAAGCGGCTCCTGGAGGTCAACATACACGAGCGCATTGCGTGTCTGAGGGTCCACCGACGGCGCGATCATTCGCACCCGGCCCTTAATTTCCGCCCCGCTCGCGCTCACAACCGCGACGGGTGCGCCAAGAGCAACCCGACCGATCTCGCTGGCAGTGACTTCAGCTCGCCACTCGAGACGACCCTGCCGAATCAGTCTGAAGAGCTCCGTCCCGGCACCCACCACGCTGCCCAGCGTGGCATTGCGGGCCGAGATCACCCCGGCGTCGGGCGCCCTCACCTGAGTCTGGCCCAGTCGGACCCTTTGCACCTGAATCAGGGCTTCGGCCGCCTCCACGCGAGCCATCGCGACGGACTCATTAAGCAGCGACTGATTCATCTGCCCCGCGCTGATAAAGCCCTTCTGCACGAGCGCCCGCGCAGCTTCAGTATCCGTTCTGGTCTTCTGCAGATTCGCCTGTGCCTCCGAAAGACTTGCCTGCGCTTGCGCCAACTCTGCGCGCACACTATCGGACTGCAAGGTCGCGAGCAGGTCACCCTGCCGGACGCGATCGCCGACGTTGACTTTGACTTCGGTCAGACGCAGGCCGTTCGCCTCAGCACCAATCACCGATTCTTGCCAGGCCGCCAGACTACCGTTCGCAGATAAATGGATCGGAATCGCTAAGGTCACAGGCTGGACCGTGGTGACCGTGAGCGAGGGCTTGGCCAATGGTGTTGCAGGTGCCGTCGCTGACGCGGGTGCTGCTGGTGTCTCCGCAGCCCATGCAGGTCCATTCATCAACCCGACGGCGACGCCGACCCCGCTCAGACCCGACAGGATCGACCACGCGAAGCGCAACCCCCTCAGTCCAAGCCTCATTCGGTCTTCTCCCAGACCAGTTCCCGATACTGGGTTCGCCCCTCGAACGAACGTGGCGGGGGAAGCAAGGTCAGCAACCCGTCGCTGTACCTGACGCCGCGAACCTGATCGGTGCCCATCCGGGGCAAATCCGATGTGAAATCGACTCGTGTGCTCAGGCGATCCCCATCAAACGTGTAATGGCCCCCATAAGCCACGAATTCGCGGGGCAGTTCGGCCTCGGGGATCACGGATCGGCCATCGCAAAGACTCGCCATCATCCGTCCGTTCGCAAAAAAGATCAGCGTCCCCATCGGTTCGGGGCCGTAAGGAAGACGCATGGGCTTGCCGTCTTCATCATGAGAGCGGGTCGTTACCAGGCGCCATTGACCAATTAGATCGGGAATCATGTTCATCACTATTCAATTCCTAAAAACCGTAACAACTTGCCCGAACCAAGTTCGACGAGGCATCATCGCAAGGATACTTGGAAGCCTCATCAGGAACCGTCAAACTTGAACCAACCCCCACGCACCCTGCCCCCGATCCTTCAACGCGTTCGATTTCCGGTCATCGGCTCGCCGCTTTTCATTATTAGCAACCCCAAACTGGTGATCGCGCAGTGCAAGGCCGGTATCGTGGGTTCAATGCCGGCCCTCAACGCAAGGCCTGCGTCACAACTCGATGAATGGCTGGCGGAGATCACCGAATCACTCGCAGCGCATGACCGGGCCCATCCAGAGTCGCCAGCTGCCCCCTTTGCCATCAACCAGATCGTGCACAAGAGCAATGACCGTCTCGAACACGACATGCAGGTTTGCGCCAAGTACAAAGTACCCATCACCATCACGAGTTTGGGGGCGCGCGAAGATGTCAATCAGGCCGTTCACAGTTGGGGCGGAATCGTGTTGCATGACGTCATCAACAACGTCTTTGCACACAAAGCGATCGAGAAAGGCGCCGATGGACTGATCCCGGTCGCGGCGGGCGCGGGCGGTCATGCCAGCGTAAAAAGTCCCTTTGCAATGGTTCAGGAAATCCGTGACTGGTTCGGTGGCCCCTTAGCTCTCTCGGGATCGATTTCGTCAGGCGGCGCCATTTTGGCGGCACTCGCGATGGGCGCCGACTTTGCCTACATCGGTTCCGCTTTCATTGCGACCGATGAAGCCCGCGCCGCCGATGGCTATAAAAAGATGATCACGGAATCGAATTCAGACGACATCGTTTACAGCAACTTCTACACGGGTATCCACGGCAACTACCTCAAGGGCAGCATTCGTAACGCCGGTATGGATCCCGAAAAACTGCCAGAAAGTGATCCCAGCAAAATGAACTTTGCAACCAGCGATGGCGCTAATGCAGCCAAAGCGTGGAAGGATATCTGGGGCTGCGGACAGGGCATTGGCGCCATTCGTGAGGTTGTGCCCGCAGCCGATCTGGCTGCGCGGTTCAAGCGCGAATTCAACGAGGCGCGCGAACGCTTGAGCGCCCTGGCCTGACTGAGGGCGGCTTAACCGCGCGGGTCGCGGCGGACACCCACCGGGAGGGCGGCACAGTCCTCCCAGACGTCCGGCTGAAACCAGCGCCCGCCCAGAAGGTAATCACGCAGCATCGGCAGGGCGTCCTGACCCCAAAAATGCTTGCCGTCGACTGCAAACGTCGGCACGCCGAATACCCCCGCCGCGATTGCGGTTTCCGTCGCGTCGCGCAACTGCCGTTTGACATTATCTGAGATGGGATCGATGACCGGATTCAGCTGCGCGCGCAGGGCCTCAAATCGTTCAGCATCCTCAGGCTCGCCGCCGCCGGCCCAGACATGTTCGAACACCTGCTGACACGCCTCACGGGTCGGCAATCCCCCGGGGTTGGTAGCCACCGCAAGGCGTAGAAGCGCCAGCGGATTGAAGGGATGTCTGGAGGGTAGACGCAATCTGCACCCCTGCTGATGTGCCAACCAGAGTACCTGGCGATAGGTCCATTCACGCTTACCAGCGATCTCTGCCGGCCCCCGATGGCCGTGATGCTTCAGCAGGGCGCCAAACAGAATCGGCTGGTACTGAACTTCGACCGCCAGCCCTTCGAGGGCCTTCGGGATCGTGTGAAAGGCCAGGTACGCGTAGGGACTGATGAAATCCAGATAAAAGGTCACTGAATCGATCGATGCCCCCCGCTCAGCCATTACTCGGCCTTAGCCCCTGATTCCTTGACCACTTTGGCCCACTTGACGATCTCGCTTGCCTGATAGCGCGCCAGTTCATCCGGTGTCGACAGAATCGGCTCGAGACCAAGTGTTTTGAGCTTCTCTTGCACATCGGGCAGTTGGAATACGCGTACCACCTCCGCCTGCAGGCGATCGACCACGGGACGGGGCGTTCCGGCGGGCGCAAACATCGCGAACCAGGTGGTCGCCTCAAAGCCGGGAATCGTTTCAGCAACCGTCGGCACATCGGCGGCTGCGGCCGAGCGCTTCGCAGTGGTTTGAGCGATCGCGCGGATCTTGCCTTCGCGCGCCATCGGCAAGGCCGACGGCATATTGTCAAACATCAGCTGGATGCTGCCGCCGACCAGATCTGGGATGGCGAACTGGCGCCCCTTGTAAGGCACATGCGTCATCGAGGTGCCGGTCATCGACTTGAATAATTCGCCAGAGACGTGAACCGAGCTGCCAATCCCGGGCGAGCCGAATGACAGCTTGTTGGGGTTGGCTTTGAGGTACGCGATCAGATCCGCAACCGACTTGACCGGCAAGTCATTGTTGACCACCAACAAATTGGGCGCCGACGCGACTAAGGCGATAGGAGCAAACCCTTTGACCATGTCGTAGGGCATTTTTTCGTAGAGCGCCCCGTTGATCGAATGGGTGCCGACGGTGCCCATCACCAGCGTATGTCCGTCCGGCGCTGACTTCGCGACGAAATCTGCGCCGATATTACCGCCCGCGCCGGGCTTGTTGTCGACCAGCACTTGCTGGCCCAACTGCGCCTTTTCACTGAAGATGCGCGACAGAATATCGGGCGCACCACCGGTCGGAAAAGTCACGACCAACTTGATCGGCTTGGTCGGATACGACTGCGCGTAAGCGGCAGTCGAGGGCAGGGCAATCAGAGCCGCCGCAGCAATCAGAATCGATCTGCGCGCTGCGGATGGCAGTGAGAATGAAAATCGGGATGGGTTCATGTCAACTCCTTTCGGGCGGAGCTTGACCGATCGGCACCCAACTACACAACCGAAATCACCCCCGGGGATTCCCTAGGGCGTTCCGATTTCGAGAAGAATTTCGTTCCGCCGAAAGAAAGGCAAACGCCAGGGTGGATCGTAGCGAGCCATTTGCGGTGAAGCGACAGGCGACAGGCCCTGCGCCCGAACCCAGACGATTAGTTCTTCGGTGAGGGCCTGGCTCTTGTCGACTCCTGTGAATCCGGAAAATGACAGCACTGCATAGCGCTTGGATGGCACTTCGCGCAGGATCACCAGGGGATTGGTTGGCCGCGGCAGACTCGCCATCGAGTTCGACAGTCACCGGCGCCGTCATCGCGATGGTCTCCTTGGCTGAACCCGCTGCCTGACCATCCACCGAACGAGCCGATTGGTTGTCGCCGAAAATATAGGCCGCAATGCGACGAAACCCCGCGTTGGAGGCGTCGCCAAGATCCCCGTCCACGAACGTCTCAGCAACGATGAGGGGGCGGTACTGACGGATCTCGAAACGATCGGCTTTCCGCTCGACGGTGTATTCCGGCTCTTCGATCGCCATGACAGGCCCTCCGATCAGGATCGCACAAGCACTTAGAACCCAGAAAAACGATAGGATGATCCGCTGAACCCTGACGATCGCCATTCGAGTTTGATCTCGACCCTCTTCTCGACATTCACCGTTCATGTATCCAACTCCTGTTGTTATGCCCGAATGGGCCTACGCCCGCCGACCCGATGATGCCTACGATAGCAGTGGCCTGACCCGCGGGCCCTGGCACCCAGACCACCAGCACGCGGGTCCACCCAGCGCCCTGGTGTGCCGCGCGATCGAGCAGGAAGCGGCCGCACTGGGTCTTCAGCATATTGGACGCCTGACGTCGAACCTCTTGCGCCCTGTGCCAATCGCCCCGTTACAGGTCTCCGTGCGGGTGGAGTATGCGGGGCGAAACGCAGCCCATCTGGCCGCCGACCTGATTGCGGGCGACAAGGTCGTCGCCCGGTTTACGGCACTGGCCCAGCGTGAATCACCGATCGACTTGCCCGCACACGTCCTGGATCATCCCCATGGGGTCAGCCTGCCCGAAGAATGCCCCGCTTGCTTCCCGCCTTTTTATCGCCCGGAATCCGTCGGGTATTTCAAGTTCGTTGAAGTTCGTCTCGCCCGCGGGGAGTTTTTCAACGGCCCGTGTTTTGTGTGGTTTCGGGTGACGAAGCCCTTAGTCGACAACGAAACCCTCAGCGCCTACCAACGCGTTGCCGTTGCGGCCGACTGTGGTAACGGCATCAGCAAGGTGTTGAGTTTCGATACCCACCTGTTCATGAACTCCGACCTCACCGTCAACCTCTCGCGCCGCCCGCGGGGCGAATGGATCGGGCTTGATGCAATGACGTATCTCGGGCCAGACGGTTGCGGTCTGGCCGAGTCTGCCCTCTATGATCAGGAGGGTCGGATTGGGCGCGCGACGCAAAGCCTTTTTGTTCGGGCCAAAGACGAATCCTGAATGATCCAAACCTGAATAATCGAAGCCTGAACAATCATCTTTTTTGGTGGGATTTTAATGCGGACTTCAATGCTTAAGTTAACCCTCGCGGCGCTGCATGGTGCGCTCGCCATCGGCCTGGTTGGCGGCCTGAATGCGCCCGCAGCTGCACAAGGTTTTCCAACCAAGGCAATCACCTTGATCGTTCCCAACCCGCCGGGTGGCGTGGTCGACACGTCAGCCCGGCTCATTAGCGAGCCCCTGAGCAAACTGCTCGGTCAACAGGTGATCGTTGAAAATAAAGGCGGCGCGAGCGGCAATATCGCGTATCCCCTGGTGACCCGGGCACCCAAGGACGGCTATACGCTCCTGATCTCTTACTCGGCTTACCACGTAGGCAACCCCGCGATGTTTGCCAAGCTGCCCTGGGAACAAAAAGAACTCACCCCAGTCGCACTGATCGCTACCGCGACCAACGTGATCGCGGCCCACCCCTCGGTGCCTGCTAACAACCTGCGCGAATTCATCAGCTACGTGAAGACCCAGCCCGGCAAAATTAATTTCGCCTCGCAGGGCAACGGATCGTTATCGCATGTGGGGACTGCCCTGTTTGAGCAGACCACCCAAACTGACATGGTCCATGTGCCATACAAGGGTTCCGGCGATGCCATCCGCGACGTTCTGGGCGGCCAGGTCCAGGTATTCATCACCACCCCGCCATCGGTGATGTCCCATATTCAGGCCGGCAAATTGAAAGGGTTTGCCGTCACGAGCAAGACCCGCCACCCGATGTTGCCCAATATTCCAACCACCGCCGAGGCTGGTCTACCGGGCTTTGAACTGGAAGCCTGGGTCGGACTGTTTGCCCCCGCAGGAACCCCACCCGCCGTGATCGTGCAACTGAGCGAGCAAGTCAAAAAAGCCTTAGAACAACCAGAGACCCGACAGCGCGCCGCCAGCATCGGGATCGAGCCCCGATATTTGGGCCCAGAGGAACTCGGTGCCCTGGTCAAGCGCGACACGGACTATTGGGGCAATGTCATCCGTTCAAGAAACATCACCGCAGACTGAACGTCCTCAATTTTCGGTACGACCCCAATTTCGGTACGGCAGCCATGTCCGGTCTGAATTCCGACTCATCCTCAGGCCCGCTCACGGGCGTTCGGGTACTTGAACTCGGATCGCTGATCGCAGGCCCTTACGCGGCCTCGATCCTGGCCCAGTTCGGCGCCGAGGTGATCAAGATCGAGCCCCCGGGAGAGGGTGACCCCTTGCGCAAATGGCGCAAGATGCATGATGGGACTTCGCTCTGGTGGTACAGCCAAAGCCGAAACAAAAAGTCCGTCACGCTCGACCTCAAAACCGACGCAGCCCGCGAGATTGTGCGCAAACTGGTGTCGACAGTTGATATCGTGATTGAGAACTTTCGACCGGGAACGCTCGAAAAATGGGGTCTTGGCTGGGAACATCTACAGGCGATCAGACCTTCCCTGATCATGGTCCGAATCTCTG
>RFVZ01000084.1 GCA_009922405.1 Betaproteobacteria bacterium | reverse complement strand
CCCGCTCGGCCGCCTCTTTGGGCGACTTCGAACCGCTTGCGGCTTCCGCGATCATGTCCAACACAATGTAGTCCGCCATGGCCGAGGCTGAGGCCAAGCCAAGTGGACCCGCATGGGCGTGGTCAAGCATGATCTTCGCGCCGTCGCGATAAACAGTGTGCTTGGGGTCCGAAGTCCAGACCGGATTTGATTCGTAGGCTTTCAGAGGTTGGCTCACGTACCCGATCGCGGCCTGCATCCAGGGGTTGTACTGATCTGCATCCATCATGAAAGCGATGTAGGCCTTGGCCGCATTCGGAAACTTGGAGTGCTTGAACAGCATCATTTGCGTGACCTGCATCAGCTCCGTGGGCTTGCCCACTGGGCCGATTGGGAATCGTGCATGGTTGATGTCCTTGGCCAGTTCTTGCAGGCGCGGCTCAGGCGAATTCTTGGCGGCGTAGTAGACCGAGATACCATTCGCGGTCAGGCTGATCTGCCCATCCAGAAACGCCTTGTTGTTGTTCGGATCCAACCAGCCGAGCGTGCCAGGCACAAACGTTTCATACAGTTGTTTGGCATATTCAAGCGACGCGATCGTCTCGGGGGAGTTGATGATGACATTGCCTTTCTCATCGACCATCTTGCCGCCATGGCTCCAGAGCAGCCAGTGCGCCCAGTTGTTGCCATCACCGACAGCTTTGCCGAGCGCGAAGCCCGGTGGCGTGCCTTTGGCCTTGAGGGCCTGACAGAGCTTCAGAAAGCCGGCGGTATCTTTCGGAATGCCGTCGAAGCCGGCGTCTTTGACATGGCTCTCGCGGTAAACGATCGCATTGCCGATCACTCCAAGCGGTACGGCGATCCACTTGTTGTTGCGGGTACCGTAGCGCTTGGATAAGTCATACCAGCCACCATATTTGTTACCCAGGTAGGTCGCGACATCGGTGACGTCGACGAGCTTGTCGGGATATTGGTGCGGATCGTCAAACCAGCCAATGATGATGTCTGGGCCGCTGCCGATATTGGCTGCGACCGCGGCTTTGGGGCGGACATCTTCCCAGCCTTCGTTATCAATCCGAACTTCGATGCCGGTTTTCTCAGTGAATTTTTTGGTGTTGGCCATCCACTGGTCTTCGTCGCCCTGAACGAACCGCTTCCAACGCAGGACCCTGAGCTTCGCGCCCTTCTCGGGGACAGGTTTAAAGGCCGCGGCAGGTTGTGCCTCGGCCAGGGCTTCGGTGGTCAGGCCACCGATGCCGAGCGTGGTGGCGCTCAGGGTTCCAGCGGTTGCCAAGCCTGCGCTGCCCTGAAGAAACTCGCGGCGGCTGCCGCTTTCGTGATCGATCTTGCTCATGAAAAATCTCCTTGGGTATGGGTTTTTGGATGCTAAAGAACGTAATCAATTGGGTCGGGGCATGAGCGTGCGCCCGGATTGCTCATCAAAAAGATGGGTGCGATCCGGATGCGGTACCAAATGAATCTGGTCGCCTGTGCCAAATTGATGGCGGTCTGCAAAGACGCAGGTCAGCCGCGCCTCTCCGGCACGTGCATAAACTTGGGTATCGGCGCCCGTGGGTTCCACGACGTCGATTTGAGCCACAAACGATGTATGGGGCTGTGCCGATTCGGCCAGCCGCATGTGTTCTGGCCGAACGCCCAAAATGACCCGCTGGCCCGATGTCCCTGCGCACTCGCGCGGTGCGGGCAGGAGGGTGCCGTCAGGAAACCGAACCCGGCTGCCATCGCTCTGACGTTCGAGCGTGCCCGGTAAAAAGTTCATCGCGGGCGAACCAATAAAGCCCGCAACAAAAAGGTTGACCGGGTGGTCATAGAGTTCGAGTGGTTGTCCGCGCTGCTCGACGATCCCGTCGCGCATGACGACGATCTGATCGGCCATGGTCATGGCCTCGATCTGGTCGTGGGTCACATAAATCGACGTGGTCTTCAGGCGTTGATGGAGCGACTTGATTTCGGTTCGCATCTGGACCCGGAGCTTGGCGTCTAGGTTCGAGAGCGGTTCATCAAACAAAAAAACCTGCGGATCCCGGACGATGGCGCGGCCCATCGCAACCCGCTGACGTTGACCACCCGAGAGCGCGCGCGGGTAGCGATCAAGCAGTTGAGTCAGCCCAAGAATTTCGGCTGCACGTTTCACCGCGGCATCAATTTCTGCGGCAGGTTTCTTGGCGAGCATCAGGCTGAACGCCATGTTCTCGCGCACTTTCATATGTGGATACAGGGCGTAATTCTGGAACACCATCGCGATGTCACGTTCTTTGGGTTGCATCTGGTTGACGACGGTGCCACCGATGCGAATCTCGCCCGCGCTGATTTCTTCAAGACCCGCGATCATCCGCAACAGCGTGCTCTTGCCGCAGCCCGATGGGCCAACCAGTACGGTAAATTCACCGTCAGCGATTTGAACGTCGACGCCCCGTATGACGTGGGTTGAACCGAATTTCTTTTCTATTTTAATAATTTCAACAGACGCCATAACTATCTAATTTCCAGGATCAATGCGATTGACGGCGTACGTGGGTCGTCCGCTGCGCGCCCAGTCGATGATGTTTTGGGCCGCCTTTCGACGGAGCTCTCTTTCGCCAGCGACCGAATAAAAAGCTGCATGTGGGCTGACGATCACGCGTGGGTGGTTCACCAGCGGGTCGTTCATCGCGGGCGGCTCAATCGGTAACACATCGAGCCCGGCCCCATCGAGATGGCCTGATTGAAGTGCGGCCAGTAGCGCCCCGGTGTCGACCACAGCGCCACGAGCGCAGTTCACCAAGAGGCTGCCGGTCTTCATCCTTTGCAGTAGGGGTCCATTCACCATGCCGCGTGTCTCGGTATTGAGCGGGGTGTGTACGGACACGACATCGGCCCGCTCGAAGAGAGCTTCGAGGCCGACCCGTTCGACGTAGGCGGGGAAATCGCCATCGATCAAATAGGGGTCATGGGCGATCACTCGCGCGAAACAATCGCGCGCGACATGCGCAAAGCGCTTGCCGATGCGTCCCAGACCCAGTACGCCGACGGTGAGGTCACCGATCCGGCGAATCACGCCACCGGTGGTGTAGTGCCACTGGCCGGATTTGACGGCTCTATCGTAGATCGTGATGTGCCGCAGCAGATCCAGGGTCATCGCCAGCGCATGCGTCGCAACCTCGCCGACCCCATAGTCGGGCGAATTGGCAACCCAGACTCCGTGGCGTGTAGCGGCCGCCGAGTCGATCGTATCGAACCCCGCGCCATATCGACTGGCGATTCGGATACCAGGGCGGGCGACAAAGACGGCTTCGTTGACTTCGGCGTACTGAACCAGGAGCGCATTGCAGTCCAGGCTAGCCGCAATCACGTCGGCTGCTGTCCGGCATTGTCCAGTCACAACCTCGATCCCAGCCTCGCGATACAGCGCGAGTTCCGGATCGATATCCGGAAAATCATGGTCAGTGATTAAGACACGGCAGGGGCGCATGATGATGGTTTTTAGTGGTTGTCCGGCGGCACTGCAGAGCCGCTGTTGCCAACCAGAAAATCCAGATCAGCCCCGCGGTCGGCCTGCAGCACATGATCAATATAAAGTTTGACATAGCCTCGGGTAGCCGCCGCCGGAGGGGCTTCCCAGGAGGCTCGTCGCTGGGCGAGTTCTTCTTCGCTGACATCCAGGTGAAGGCGGCGCCCGGCGACGTCAAGTTCGATCATGTCGCCATCGCGAACCAGTGCCAGCGGGCCACCGGCCGCTGATTCAGGGGCTACATGCAAAACCACTGTGCCGTAGGCGGTGCCACTCATCCGGGCATCCGAGACCCGCACCATGTCGGTCACACCCCGTTCGATGAGCTTTTTCGGGATCGGCATGTTGCCGCTCTCAGGCATCCCTGGATACCCCTTGGGGCCGCAATTCTGAAGGACAAGAACGCAATGTTCGTCGACATCCAGATCGGGGTCTTCTACTTTGCGATGGAGTTCATCGGCGTTACCGAACACAACGGCGCGGCCTCGATGCTGCATGAGCTCAGGGGTGGCCGCGCTGGGTTTAATCACGGCGCCCAGCGGGGCAAGGTTGCCGCGCAGTACCGCGATGCCGGCCTCGGGCTTAAAGGGTTCTGACCATGGCCGAATGACCTCGCGATTCCAGCATGGGGCTTGGGCGCAGTTATCCCAGAGCGAGTGGCCGTTGACCGTCATTGCGCTCCGATCAATGACAGACGCCATTTCACGCACGACGGCTGGGATGCCGCCGGCTTCAAAGAAGTCCTCCATGAGATAGCGCCCCGACGGCTGGAGATCAACCAGGCAGGGTAGGGCGCTACCGATCGCATCAAAATCCTCGAGCGCCAATGGAATCCCAACGCGCCCCGCGATCGCGATGAGATGCAGAACATTGCCGGGGAGTCCCATGCCCAGCGCCTCGACCATAGAGGCCATGGTGCTGGCGGTCCCCATCGTCATGCAGTGGCCGTGTGACCGATGCATACAGCTCTCGGCCTCGATAAATTCTTCGCGCGACATTCGTCCGCCGCGAACCTCTTCAGACATTTGCCAGACGCCGGTTCCCGATCCGATCGGCTGACCGCGCCACCGACCTGTCAGCATCGGGCCACCAGAGACGCCGATGGCGGGCAGGTCGACCGACGCTGCGCCCATGAGAAGCGCCGGAGTGGTCTTATCGCAACCCATCAGCAACACGACGCCGTCCAGTGGATTCGCGCGGATCGATTCTTCAACATCCATCGATGCTAAATTTCGATACAGCATGGCAGTTGGCCGCAGCAGTGTTTCACCGAGCGACATGACTGGGAATTCGAGCGGAAAGCCACCTGCCTCCCAGACTCCGATCTTTACCTGCTCGGCCAAGGTCCGAAAGTGCGAATTGCAGGGGGTGAGTTCGCTGAAGGTGTTGCAGATGCCAATGACAGGACGCCCGTCAAACTGGTCATTCGGGACGCCCCGATTCTTGACCCAGGAGCGGTAGATGAAGCCGTCCCGATCATCACGTCCGAACCATGCGGCGCTGCGTCGGGTCTGAGGCTTCGGGTCTTTTTCAGTCATTGGAACGGGCTGGGTAATTAGCCATGCGTGGCCATTCATAATTGGTAAGACCAATTTTGCGTCAAGGCGCTTCCCTTGGACACCCCGGGAAACCACTCATGCGCAGAACGATCGACCTTGCGGCATGCTCGCGCTCAAAGTGCATCCAGGAGAACGTATGAACCAGTTGGATCTGCAGGGCCGCCGTGCGGTCGTTACCGGTGGGGCGGCCGGAATTGGTCTGGCGATTGCTGCCCGATTGATCGCCTCGGGCGCTCGGGTCAGTCTTTGGGATCGAGATCCCACTGCGTTAAACCAGGCGGCGGAACACCTGCAACGGGAGTTTCCGAAGCAACCGGCCGTCCATACAGTTCAACTGGATGTCACCTCAGCCCAAGCGGTCGAGGCTGCCCGCGATACGACGATCGCCGCCCTCGGTGGCGTTGATGTACTGGTCTGCAGCGCGGGGATTACCGGACCGAATGTGCCCCTAGTGGACTATCCGGTCGCGGCATGGCGCGAGGTGATTGAAATCAATCTAAATGGGGTGTTCTTGTGCAATCAGGCCCTTACACCCGACATGGTCGCCCGCGGGTGGGGTCGGATCGTCAACATCGCTTCGATCGCCGGTAAGGAAGGCAATCCGAATGCATCGGCCTACAGCGCTTCCAAGGCTGCTGTGATCGCCTTGACCAAATCCCTGGGTAAAGAACTGGCAAAGTCGGGTGTGTGCGTCAATTGTGTGACGCCAGCTGCGGTTAAAACTGGAATGTTCGATCAGATGACGCAGTCGCATATCGACTTCATGCTCTCCAAGATTCCCATGGGTCGATTTGGGCAGGTCGAGGAGATCGCTGCCATGGTCGCGTGGTTGTGTACTGAGGACTGCAGTTTTACGACCGGAGCAGTGTTCGATCTTTCTGGCGGTCGTGCCGTTTACTGAAACCACCGCGATGAATTCGACACCGACCCTGCGGTATTCGGCAGAGAATTTGCTCGCCTATGCTGAGGCGCTCCTCCTGGCCGCTGGTGTTCGTGCTGATATTGCCAGCGATGTCGCAGAGGTCCTGCTCGAGGGCGACCTAATGGGGCATGACACGCATGGTCTGGCCTTGCTCTCACCGTATCTTGGTGAAGTCACGCGTGGGCAAATGACTCCCAGCGGTGAGCCAACGCGTCTGTCTGGACGGGCGGCAGCCGAGCTATGGGACGGACATCGATTGCCGGGCCCCTGGCTGGTTCGCCGCGGATTAGATCGCGCAACCGAGATGGCGTTGAACTATGGCTCGGGGTCGGTCGTTATCCGTTGCAGTCACCACATTGCCTGTTTGGCCGCTTTTTTGCCCCGCGTCACCGAGCGGGGTTTGGCGGTCTTACTGATGTGTTCAGACCCGGGGACGGCGAGTGTTGCCCCGCATGGCGGCAAACGTGCGGTCTTCACGCCAGACCCTTTGGCGGTGGGGATTCCGACCGAAACCACCCCAATTTTGATTGATATTTCGGCGTCGCTTGCAACCAACGCGATGAGTAACCGGCTCGCCCGCCAGGGCCAACGGTTTGAGTTCCCGTGGCTTTTGGATGGTGGCGGGAATCCGACGGATGATCCGAGTGTTTTTGACGCGAATCCCCCGGGAACGATCCTGCCACTGGGTGGCCTTGAGGCCGGACATAAGGGAACCGGACTCGCATTGCTCGTTGAGATGCTGACCGGGGGGCTTGCGGGGGTCCATCGCGCGGATGCTGTGCAAGGATGGGGGGCGACGGTTTTTATGTACTGCGTCGACCCCGATGCATTCGGTGGCCGAACCGCCTTCGCCCGCCAGATGGAATGGATCGCGCAGGCCTGCCGTGGTAACCCACCCCGTCCAGGCTTCAGGGAGGTTCGTGTGCCCGGCGACCGCGCCTGGGCGAGGCGTGCCACCCAGCGTGAGGAAGGTGTTGGGCTCCAGGCGGAGATCCTGCCGGCACTGCAGCCTTGGGCCGAACGTTTTGGGATAGCGGTTCCTCAACCCTTCTGATCAAAAAAGCGACTTGAATGGTTGCGCGAACTTCCGTATTGGGGCGGAAATCGCTACGATGCCCCTGCACCTCTGCTGAGCAATCGCTTGGCGAGCCGCTGACCTTGACGGCCGTGGGCCTGGATCGTGAATCTCGTTCTCGCAAACCCCTTTCGAATTCTTGGATTGCCTGCGTCGGCGACCAGTCGCGAGATTGCGCGGCGAGTGGCCGATCTCAGCGTCGATATCCCATTCGGGAAGCGCCCAACATTTCCGCTCGATCAACCGTCGTGGGGGGTGATTCCAAGAACGATTCAGGATATTGAGTCGGCCGCGGCTGCGGTCGATGACGTCGAAGGCCGTTGGCTGAACGGGTTGTTCTGGTTTCGATCTGTCGACGCGATCGATGAGTTAGCGCTGGAGAGTTTGAGTACTGGCAAAGCGGTGCAGGCTTTGCGTTTGTGGGATCAGCGAATTGCCAAGGGCGGGCGCGACGCGATGTCGTGTTTGCTTAACCGTTCGGTGCTCCAGTTCGCCCTCGCGAGCGCGTCGGTGGATGCCCGGTCGGATCGCTTTCGGATGGCGCTTGACGGACTTGGACGGGCGCTGACGGATTACCCGCTGGCGGCGCGCGGTGATTTGCCGGCTGGTCGATGGCCTGAAATGTTGCGTCGTCTCCCTCAGTTGCTTCTGGCGATGTCCCAGAGCGTTTGCCCACAGGGGTTTGGTCCGGAGAACCTGGGCCTCATTACCGCGGTCGAAGCGTTTCCAACCGAGGTTCGCGACGAACTGCGGGCCCAGGTAATTAATCCGGTGTTTGCCTGGATCGAGTCGGCCATCCTTGATTCGAATCGGCTCGAGGATGCGCTTGACGTCTACGCGCGACTGCGGCAGGCCGTAGGGGCCGGTGATGTGCGTTTGCAGGTATTGGGCAAGCGGTTGTCTAGCGCTTACTTTGATTGGTCTGCGCTGCACGGATCGGGTACTGAGGCGGTCTCGGACAGCGAGCGCCAGATGTCTGACCTGGTTGAAACCTTGCCGGTTACAACGGGTGTTCTTGACCAGGCGCGTGTGGTTCGAGCGCTAAACGAGGCGGCTGCCGAAGTCGCGTCCGCACCATTGCCTGAGCCTGAGCCGTTGCCAGTGCTGCCTGAGCCAGAGCCTGAGCCTCTGCCTGAGCCGGCATTGGTGGCGCTTTCGTCGACGAATTCCGTTGACCATGACGTCCCTGCATTTTTGCGGTCGGTCATTCAGCCGGATTCATCTGTTGAAAACCCGGTTGAAAGTCCGGTTGAAGGTCCAGTTGAAATTTCGACTGGAAAATCCGCTGAACTGGCAGTCGAAAATCTTGCCCACGAAGCGGTCAGTCAAGCCCCATTGCCTGTTCAACCTGAAACACCGGCGTTGCCCGATCGCTCTGAGCAGATCGCCGCTGCAAAACGTTCGCTCGCCGAACGGTTGCAAAGACCGCTGGCGAGCATTGAAGACGCTGCATCAATGATCGATGGTTCGCGTCCAGATCTGACCAAATTGAAGGCCATGCTGGGGCGGGAAGACGCGCAATACCTTCTCGCCTGCGAGGCCCTCGCGACGGTCGCGCTGGACCACCTGGTGCCCACCGTGGATCTCGAGCGCGAGAAGTTTGATCTCGCAAACGATCCCGCTGCCGCCCGAGCGGTCCTCGAGCGGGCCGAGATTGCTGCTCGAAAACTGGCGATGCTCGATCTGGGCGCTGAAGCGCGGGAAAGGGTCGCGCGGTTTTTAGGCGCGCTGCGCGACCTGCTGGATCAGGAGGCGGCAATGGCGACGGCGGCTGCGGGTCGGAAGGGGCTGCGTCTGCCTCCCCTGGTGGTCGGTGCGGGTCTGGCGGCTGCCAGCGTGGCGGCTGCACTTGCCTGGCTGATGGCGCGATGAGGACGGCGATGAGGGGGCCGCTGAATCCGCTCTTGCTTAAGTTCGCCCACGTGATCGCTTCGGTCGGACTGGCGTTAGGAACTGGATTTGCCTTGGCCGCACCTGCGGATGAGGCACAGGTTGAAGCACTCGCAGCCCGTTTGACGCAACACGACCGGCTATTGCGCGAGCACACTGAAGAGCTGCGCTCAATACGTAATCGTTATGAAGGTTGGATGCTCGGACACGAGGCTCGACTGCGCGTGATCGATGAACGGTTACGTCAGTTGGATGCTCGTCTCAATCGCATTGATCAGGGATTTAATAGCACCGCGGCTCGGGTCGAGCAGGGCGAGAAACGGGTGGATGGTGCGATCGATCAACTGCGTGAGCAGCAGGTGGGTACAGAACAGAGGTTGGTCGATTTGTTAACTAATCGGACGGTGGGGATTGCAGCGGCGATTTTGGCGATCTTGCTGGCGGGGGTTGGCGGTTTTTTGTTTGTACGCCACTCCGTACGCGCGGCGCAGTCTGGGCTAGGCGCGCGGGCCGAGCTTGCGCTGACGTCGATTCGGTCGGCCGAGGAACGCCTGGCGCAGGCCGACACCCGACTGGCTGAAGCTCTAACCCAGCAGTTGGCGCGGGTTCGGGAAGGGGCTGACGGTGCTTCGGCGAATACGGGATTGCAGGGTGGGCAGTCCGCCGATCGGGTCGCCAATGGCGTATCGAATATCGCGGCAAAATCCGCTTCAGGTTCAACATCCGCAACGGGTGCGGCGAGTTCGCAATTGCAACAACCGCAGGTTGACCATACCCTTGCAATTCGTCTCGCTGACGAGCTTTACCGGATGCGTCGCCGCCTAGTGTCGCTGCCGGAGGAAACTCGCGGTGTCGTGTCTCTGCGCCGTTCAATTGAGCGTCTCGAGACTGAACTGGCCGATCATGGGTACGATCTCGTCGATGCGACGGGGCGGCCCTACGTCGATGGTCTGACGATGGAAGCCCGTTTTATTCCGGACGATGCGTTGGCTCC
>RFVZ01000083.1 GCA_009922405.1 Betaproteobacteria bacterium | reverse complement strand
ACGAACAGCCGCATCGCGATGTGGCGCAAAGCGGGCAATTCCGCCGCCGGCAATATTGACGTGGGTGCCGCGGGTTGCTTGATTGGGCCAGACGATTCCGAGCTTCTGGGCACTTTCGCGTTCGCTCGAATCTTTGGAGCGCAGCATGCGCACAAAGTAGTAGCTGTTCGTGAGTGCGATCGCACATTCTCCGGACGCCACGCCCTTGATCTGATCTGTATCGCCGCCGCGCGGTACCCGGGCCAGGTTCGCAACGACCCCGCGGGCCCAGGTTTCAGTGGCGGCCTCACCCTGGTGTTCGATCATGGCGCCAATCAGCGACAACATGTACGGGTGGCTTGCTGAACGCACGCAGACCTGACCTTTGAATGCTGGATTGGCGAGATCTTCGTAGCGGGTGAGTTGGTCGGGGCTGATTTTTGATTTGTCGTAGACGATCATCCGGGCGCGTCTGGAGAAGCCGAACCACTCGCTGCCTTTCCCGGTATCGCGACTGCGCAATTCCACCGGAATGCGCCGCTCGAGCGTTGCCGATTGCAGCGGCTGGAATAAGCCCTCGGATTGCGCTTTCCAGAGCCGTGATGCGTCGGTGAGCAGAATGATGTCGGCAGGGCTGTTGGCGCCCTCGCTGCGTAGCCGTGCGAGCAGCGCTTCGTCACCCGCTTCGATTCGCTGGACTCGAATTCCGGTGGCTTTGGTGAAGTTGTTGTAGAGCGCCTCATCCGTCTGGTAGTGGCGTGCGGAGTAAAGGTTAAGCACCGGATTGAGGACCGTGCTCTGAGCTTGAGCGGTTTGTGCGGCCAGAAGGCTCTGCAAGGCGCCGAGAAGCAGGAACGAAAAGATGCGGATCATGGTGTCGAATCGATCAGTGTTTGAACGAGAGGATCTTAACGCGAATCATTCTCATTCGCAAATCAACTCTAAGCCAATCGCGGCTTGCCCAAGTACACCTTCGCGTAGCGCGCTCGACTCGTTAGAATTCGCAAATGCATTCGGATTCCCCGCACCTTTTGCGCCGCCGCTTCGGCGGCGGGCTCGCTTCGGCTACCGCTCTATGGCTCGCTGGCTGTGCGACCGGCCCGAATACGGGGGGTGGGCCCGGCGGTGGACCACTAGTTCCAGTATCCCCCCCAATCCGCCCGCGAATTGGTTTGGCTCTTGGCGGCGGCGCGGCGCGCGGATTTGCGCATATCGGGGTGATTGCTGCGCTTGAGGAAGCCCGCATCGTGCCGGACCTCATTGTGGGGACGAGTGCCGGCAGCCTGGTTGGTGCTCTTTACGCGAGCGGGATGGACGCCACGCAGCTGAGGAAGATCGCGCTTAACACCGAAGAGTCCACCTTTGGAGAGTGGTCGATCACGAGCCGGGCACTCTTGCGCGGCCGGCGGATTCAGGATTTCGTCAATCGTTCCGTCGGCGGTCGGTTGATTCAGAACTTGCCGCGCAAATTTGCCGCGACCGCCACGGATCTGAATGACGGGCGCCTGCTGGTCATGACCACGGGGGACGTGGGTTTGGCCGTTCGTGCATCAGCCGCTGTCCCGATGGTGTTTGATCCCGTGACGATTGATGGCCGTGAATATGTCGATGGCGGCCTGGCCTCTCCGGTTCCGGTGCGCGCGTGTCGACGTTTGGGCGCCCAATTTGTGATTGGGGTGGACATTTCAACTCAGGCCAACTCTCAGCGTACCGAATCCTTGCCCGACGTCTTGATGCAAACCTTTACGATCATGGGGCAACACTTGGCGGCCGCTGAACTTCGCGAGGCCGATGTGGTGATCCGACCGGCGATGGGTGATCGGTCCTCGATCGATTTTCGGGGGCGCGAGGCGGTCATCGCTGAGGGCGAGCGCTCGGCACGTGCCCGCGTGCCGGAGATGCTGGCAAGTATCGCAAATTGGAACGGGGTAAAAAAAGAAGGGGGCAGTCCATGAGCTATCCGGAACTTCATGCCCGGTCGCTTGCCGATCCGGATGCCTTTTGGCGTGCTGAGGCCCGCCGGATTGAATGGCATCGACCGTTTGAGACGGTTTGTGACCAGTCGCGTTTGCCATCGGTGCGCTGGTTTGTCGGCGGCGAAACCAATTTGTGTCACAACGCGGTTGATCGGCATCTGGCGTCGCAGGCGGACCAGCCTGCGCTGATCTGGGTCTCGACCGAGGTGGATCAGGAGAAGTCCTTCACCTTTGGCCAGTTGCACCTTGAAGTCCAGCGGATGGCTGCGATATTTCTCGCGCATGGCGTCGGCCGAGGCGATCGGGTTTTGATCTATCTGCCAATGATTCCGGAAGCGGTCTTCGCGATGCTCGCCTGCGCGCGGATCGGTGCGATCCATTCAGTGGTGTTTGGCGGGTTTGCCTCGCACGCATTGGCAAGCCGTATCGATGATGGCGCCCCCAAGCTGGTCGTGAGCGCAGATGCGGGTGCCCGCGGCGGTCGCATGATTCCTTATAAAGGCTTGCTTGACGAGGCAATTTCACTCGCGCGCTGCAAACCCGAACATGTCTTGATGGTCGACCTGGGTCGGGTGCCTTTTGATCCGATCCCAGGGCGCGATCTCGATTATGCGACCGAGCGCGAGCGGGTGTTGGATGCTCAGGTACCGGTGACCTGGCTTGAGTCGAATGAGATCAGTTACATCCTCTACACCTCAGGCACGACAGGCAAACCCAAAGGGGTGCAGCGCGATGTGGGTGGTTACGCAGTCGCTCTGGCCCATTCGATGGCCAATGTCTTTCAGGGCGAACCCGGCCAAACGTATTTTTCGACGAGCGACATTGGGTGGGTCGTCGGGCATTCGTATACCGTTTATGGCCCCCTTCTGGCGGGGATGGCAACGATTTTGTACGAGGGCTTGCCGACCCGGCCTGATGGTGCAATTTTTTGGAACCTGGTTGAAAAGTACCGCGTCTCTGCGATGTTCTCGTCACCGACCGGGATTCGCGTGCTTAAAAAGCAGGATCCAGATCTTCTCAAGCGCCATGATGTGTCGTCTTTGAAAGGGCTTTACCTGGCCGGCGAACCATTGGATGAATCCACATCATCCTGGATTTCGGAAGCACTTGGTGTGCCGATCATTGATAACTACTGGCAGACCGAGAGTGGTTGGCCGATTTTAACGATTGCGCGTGGCCTGGATGATCGGCCGGCCCGTCTTGGCAGCCCTGGCTTTGCGATGCCGGGTTTCGACGTTCGGATCGTCGATGAAGTCACTGGCCTTGAAGTGCCCGCTGGACAGAAAGGTGTGGTCGCGATTGTTCCGCCACTGCCGCCCGGTTGTATGCAGTCGGTCTGGGGCGATGAGGCGCGTTTTCTGGAGACTTACTACCGTGCAATCCCGGGTCGTGAGGTCTACTCGACCTTTGACTGGGGCATCGTCGATGAAGACGGTTACACCTTTATTTTGGGACGAACCGACGACGTGATTAATGTGGCTGGGCATCGCCTTGGGACACGAGAGATTGAGGAGTCCATTTCCAGCCACAAGGCCGTTGCTGAATGCGCCGTGGTGGGCGTGGCCGACGCCCTTAAGGGTCAAGCTGCTGTTGCCGTGGTCGTGCTAAAAGACAGTGCGGTCTTGACCGCCGAAGACCGAGCGCGACTAAGCGCCGAAGTAATGGCCACGGTCGACCGCCAACTGGGCGCGATTGCGCGTCCCGCAAAGGTTTATTTCGTCGGTCTCTTGCCCAAGACGCGGTCTGGCAAGGTGTTGCGCCGGGCTATTTTGGCGGTTTGTGAGGGGCGTGACCCTGGTGAACTCACGACCATCGAGGACCCTTCGGCACTCGATCAGTTGCGCCAACTGGTGGGCACCGGGAACGCTTAGTGGACGGATTTGTTTTAAAGAAACTTATCAGCGGCTGGCTCATGCCGCCGGCATTGCCATTGCTGCTAATCGTGATCGGGCTCTTGATTGGGTTTTTCACGGCCCAGCGTGGCGGCTCGAGGGGTTCGCGCGCGGGGCTGGGCTGGATTCTGGTGGGCACTTCGATCTTGTTATTGAGCTCGCTGGGTGTGGTCAGCGATGCGTTGCTCAACCTGACCCAAGCAGGTCTCGCGCCACTATCGCCGGCTGCGCTTCAGCAGCGCATGCTGGGGCCGAATGCACCGCAAGCGATCGTGATTCTTGGCGGAGGGGTTCGTCGAGATCTATCCGAAGATGACACGGACGGATTTGCCCCCAAGCAAGATGCTCAAGACCGTCTGCTGTACGCGGCCCGCCTCGCCCGCAGTAGTCGGCTGCCGATTCTGGTGTCAGGTGGCGCACCAATTCCACAAACCCCACCCGAGGCTCGCGTCATGCGAAGGGTCATGGAGCGTGATCTGGGTATCACGGTGCGCTGGGTCGAAGATCGCTCTCTCGACACTGGCGAAAACGCCCGATTCTCGGCGCAGTTGTTGAGCGCCGACGGGGTTCGGAATGTGGTCCTGGTGACGAGTCCATCGCATCTTCAGCGGGCGACCAGTGCCTTTGTTGGGGCGGGTCTGACCGTCACCCCGGCGCCGACGGCACTCAACCCGGGCGGAGGCGCTTTTTGGGAACTTTGGGTGCCGAGCGCAGGGGCCTTGCGTCAGTCAACCGCGGCATCCCACGAGTTACTCGGGCGCACTTTTCTTTGGTTAAAACGCTTGCGTGAGTGACGCCCAGCAACACCTTCGCCAACAGCAGCGTGCTCTTTTCGCCTCGTTTGGTCTGGTCCTCTTGTGGGGGGCGAACTTCTCGGTCCAGAAGTCAGTCTTTGCGACTCTCGAGCCTGGGCCTTTCCTGTTTGCGCGGTACCTGATTTTGCCCAGTGCGGCGTATTGGCTGCTACGCCAGCGTGGATTGTTGCGCTTACCAAGCGCGAGCGATTACTGGGCATTGGGGCGCTTGGGCCTAAAGGGCCATTTGCTGCACGTGGGCTTCGTGACCTGGGGGATTTACTGGTCGACCCCATTCTCCAGCGCGCTGATTCTGGCCTGTGGCCCGGTCTTCACTCTGCTGATTTTGCGTGCCACGGGGGTCGAAAGGCCTCGCCGTTCGCAGATCATCGGCGTTGGGCTCGCCCTGGCGGGTGTGCTCGTCTTTTTGTCGGACAAGCTAATGCTCGGCCGCTGGTCGGCGAGCGTGGGCGACCTGGCTCTCGTGGGCGCCGCAGGGCTGTTTTCCTGGTACACCGTGAGCTCCAAGCCGCTGGTCGAACGGTTTGGCAGCGCCGCGACAATGGGGTGGTCGACGTTGTTGGGTTCATTGCCGGTTCTCGTGGTGGCTGCCCCGGCCGGTTTGGCTTATGACTGGTCTCTGCCGAGCCCGCTTGTATGGGCTGGTTTGTTGTGGTCCGTGCTGGTCGCATCCTTCGGGGGGTGGTTGGTCTGGGCCTGGATCAATGCTGTTAGGGGTGTCGCCAAGACAGCGCCATTGATGTACCTGATGCCGCCCGTCGCAGGCGCGGTTTCGTGGGCGCTTGGCGGGGAGTTCTTTACCGTGACCCAGATTGCTGGCGCATTGATCGCTCTGGCGGGGGTGGGACTTGCCCAATTTGGACGACAGTTCGGTGAGCGCTTTCGGACTCCGACGCCGCTATGATGCCCTGGCGAATACAACCCATATTTTTTGATAGGACGTGCGATGAAATCGAAAGCAACTCTCGAAGACGCGGAAGTAGATCAAATTCTTGCAACGGCATCGGCCCACGCGATGGCGAATCACTGGGCCGTGTCAATCGCGGTTTGTGATGACGGCGGTCATCTGCTGGGACTGCGGCGCCTCGATGGGGCCGCACCCATTTCGGCTTATATCTGTGCAGAAAAGGCGCGCACCTCTGCACTTGGGCGCCGTGAATCCAGGATTTATGAAGAGGTGATCAATGGCGGTCGGACTTCGTTTTTGTCGGCCCCATTGCTCCAGGGCATGCTTGAGGGCGGCGTGCCGATCATGATTGATGGGCATTGCGTCGGTGCGGTTGGCGTATCGGGCGTGAAGTCCGAACAGGACGCCGAAATCGCTCGGGCTGGCATTGCGACACTGGCCTGATCAAAGCGAGTCCGGCAGCGAGTCCGGCAGCGTTCTGGCGGCGGGCGTTCGCCGTCGCGAGGTCCTTGCCTGGGCCCTCTACGACTTTGCCAATTCTGGTTACGCCACCGTCGTTCTCACTGCGGTTTACAACGTTTTCTTTGTCGATGTGATTGCGGGTGGCGCGTCTTGGGGCACGCTGGCCTGGACTGCCGCATTGTCGTTCTCTTCCCTGGCGGCATTGATGATGGCCCCAGCTCTTGGCGCGTGGGCCGACGCGAATCGCGGGAAAAAGCGTCTGTTGGCGTTGTGCACCGCGGGCTGCGTTTTGGCGACGGCCGCACTTGCCTTGCCGGGGCAGGGCGAGGTCTGGCTTGCAGCCGCCCTGATCGTGATTTCCAACGTGTCTTTCAGCCTCGCCGAGGGTCTGATCGCGGCCTTCTTACCCGAGTTGGCAAAACCAGCCTCGCTGGGTCGCGTGTCCGGATGGGGCTGGAGCTTTGGCTATTTCGGCGGCATGCTGACGCTGGGGGCTTCACTGGTCGTTGTGTTACACGCGCAGGCATTGCAGCAACCTGCAACGACGTATGTGCCGCAGACGATGTTCATTGTGGCCGGTGTGTTTGCGCTTGCAAGCGTGCCGACGTTTTTATGGCTGCGTGAGCGCGGGGCTGGTCTGGGTGTCCGCGCGAGCCGGGACGCCCGGATTCAGATCAAAAGCGCCGCCGCGTCATTCTTCTCAACCCTGCGCCAATTCCCTGATTTCGCGGCGTTATTGGCTTGCGCTGTGTTCTATCAGGCGGGCATTGCCGTCGTGATTGCGCTGGCTGCGGTTTACGCGCAGGCCGTCATGAACTTTGACATGACGCAGACCATGATGCTGGTCTTCACTGTGAATATCGCCGCCGCGATCGGCGCATTTGGCTTTGGTTACGTGCAGGACCGGGTTGGACATCGGCTTGCGCTTGCACTCACGATCATGGCCTGGATTGCAATGGTTCTAATTGCTGCATTCACATCAAGCGTGGAACTATTCTGGTTGGCAGCGACGTTAGCGGGTTTGGCAATGGGCTCGAGCCAATCGTGCGGGCGAGCACTGACTGGGCTGCTTGCCCCGCAAGACCGGGTGGCAGAGTTTTTTGGACTCTGGACTGTGGCGGTGCGTGTGGCGTCGATCATCGGGCCCATCACATATGGCCTGGTGACCTGGGTTACGGACGGTGATCACCGCCGAGCCATCTTGGCGACCGGCGGTTTTTTCCTGATTGGACTGATCTTGCTGTTTCGGGTCAATGTGCCGCGCGGGCAGTCGACGGCATTGGCAGTGCCACGCTGGCGATCTTAGCGGCCCATTCGCGTGGACCGGTTTCGTGCACTGAGGTGCCCAGCGAATCCACCGCGACCGTAACGGGCATGTCAACAACATCGAATTCGTAAATCGCTTCCATGCCCAGATCAGCAAATCCAACGACTCGAGCGGCTTTTATAGCCTTCGAGACGAGATAGGCGGCGCCGCCGACTGCCATGAGGTAAGCCGCCTTGGAATCGCGAATGGCTTCAATGGCCACGGGGCCGCGTTCTGCTTTGCCGACCATCGCGATCAGGCCCGTTTGCTCGAGCATCGTTCGGGTGAATTTGTCCATCCGGGTTGCTGTGGTTGGGCCAGCGGGACCAACCGCTTCATCGCGAACAGGATCGACAGGGCCGACGTAATAGATCACCCGGTTTTTGAAGCTCACCGGGAGTGGTTCACCACGGGCGAGCATTTCGGTGATGCGCTTATGGGCCGCGTCGCGTCCGGTCAGGAGCTTGCCATTCAGGAGCACGGTCTGGCCGGGTTTCCAGGCGGCAACCTGCTCCGGGGTCAGAGAATTGAGGTCAACACGGAGGCTACGTCCGACATCAGGTGCCCAGGCGACATCGGGCCAGTCCGACAGCTTAGGCGCTTCGAGATGTGCTGGCCCTGAGCCGTCCAGACTGAAATGCGCGTGCCGGGTGGCGGCACAGTTTGGAATCATCGCGACGGGCTTGCTCGCGGCGTGGGTCGGATAAGTTTTGATTTTGACATCCAAGACGGTCGTCAGACCGCCCAGGCCTTGTGCACCAATGCCCAGCGCATTGACCCGATCACACAATTCGATCCGCAGGGCCTCGGTCTTGTTCTGAGCGCCGCGGGCCTTGAGTTCGCTCATGTCGATGGGCTCCATGAGCGATTCCTTGGCCATGAGCATCGCTTTTTCTGCCGTACCGCCGACGCCGATCCCAAGCATTCCGGGTGGACACCAACCCGCGCCCATCAGGGGCACCGTCTTCAGCACCCACTCGGTGACGTCATCGGACGGGTTCAGCATCGCGAATTTTGCTTTGTTCTCAGAACCGCCCCCTTTCGCTGCGACGTCGACATCGACGGTGTTGCCAGGGACGACAGTCATTTGGATGACCGCAGGCGTGTTGTCGCGCGTGTTTTTGCGTTCGAAGAGCGGATCCTCAAGGACCGAGGCTCGGAGCTTGTTCTCGCTATTGAGATAAGCGCGCCGGACCCCTTCGTTAACCATGTCTTCAATTGACATCGTTGCAGGCCCGCCGTCAGGCCCCCCCCAACGAATATCCATTCCGATCTTTAGAAATACGTTCACGATGCCAGTGTCCTGACAAATCGGTCGATGGCCCTCAGCGCACATGCGCGAATTTGTCAGGATTTGTGCGATCGCATCCTTGGCGGCAGGACTTTGCTCGATGGCATAGGCCTGGGCGAGGTGGCGGATGTAGTCCGCAGGGTGGTAATAGCTGATGAACTGGAGTGCATCGGCCACTGACTCGATGAGGTGGTCTTGGTTAATTGTGGTGGGCGTGTTTGGCGAGTTTGGCGTGACGGATATTGTCGTCATGGTCTGTTTAGGTGCTTAAGGTTTAGTGGTCGCTGGGAGGCGGTGACGTTGGTCGCGAAGGTGCAGTGCCGTGCGACATGAGCCGGTCAATATAGGCGATCGCAATTGCGGACAAGAGAAAAATGACATGGATGACCGATTGCCAAAGCAGGGTCTTATCGGAGAGGGTGCCCGCTGAAATGAAGGTTTTGAGCAGGTGAATCGATGAGATGCCAACGATCGCGGTTGCGAGTTTGACCTTCAGGACATTCGCGTTGATATGGTCCAGCCACTCGGGTTGGTCGGGATGATCCTGCAGGTGCAATCGTGAAACAAAGGTCTCGTAACCTCCAATAATTACCATAATCAGAAGGTTCGAGATCATGACCACATCGATGAGGGTCAGCACCATGATCATGACGACAGTCTCTCGACTTCGCTCAGCGATATGGATTCGCTCGACGGTTGCGTCGAGTGCCGCCGGGTCCCAGAGTAGGGCAACCAGGTGCATCAACTCCTCGAAGAACAACCAGACGTAAACGATCTGGGCCGCGATCAGACCGAGGTAGAGTGGAACTTGCAACCAACGGCTCGCGAACATGCACTGCTCGAGCCAGTTTGGGGCGCCCTGAGATCGTTGTTTGGGTGATGACATGGTTTAAAGTTTAGCTGTGGCGGACTCGATCAGTTCGCGGGTTCAATCAAATAATGATGGGGGAGAGGCGAATGTCGGGTGAAATCGAAAGCGTCATGCAGGAGAGCCGTATTTTTCCTGCTCCCGAGGCCTTTGTGGCTCAGGCCAACGTGTCGGGTATGGAAGCCTATCAGGCCCTTTGCGCCGAAGCGCAGCGCGACCATGGCGCGTTTTGGGCCCGTATGGCCCACGAAAATCTGATCTGGAAAAAACCATTTACCCGTTCGCTTGACGATTCGAATGCTCCGTTTTATCAATGGTTTGCAGATGGTGAGTTAAACGCCTCATTTAACTGTCTCGACCGTCATCTGGGGACACCGACTGAGCACAAGACCGCCATCCTGTTCGAGGCTGACAACGGGGACGTTACCCAAATTACCTACGCCGAGTTGTATGCGCGGGTCTGTCAGTTTGCTAATGGGCTGAAGTCATTGGGC
>RFVZ01000082.1 GCA_009922405.1 Betaproteobacteria bacterium | reverse complement strand
CCACCTGCACACCGCCGCGTTCATGCGGCACACCGGCCAAACCAAGCGCCATCTCGACCCCGGCCAGCGCGCCAATCAAGGTCAGGTCGTTGATATCGCCGAGATGTCCGATCCGGAAAACGCGACCGGCCATTTTTGAAAGTCCCATGCCGAGCGAGAGATCAAAATGCTCAAGAGCGATCTGGCGTAAACGATCCGCGTCGTGAGCCTCCGGCATCAGTACCGCAGTCACAACCGGGCTGTGGCAAGCAGGATCCTGACAAAGCACTTCGAGGTGCCATCGGGCGACTGCAGCGCGAGTCGCGGCGGCATGACGGACGTGGCGGGCGAACACCTGCTCCAACCCCTCTTCTTCCAGCATCTGTATTGCCTCGACGAGCCCGAAGAACAAGTTCGTCGATGGCGTTGAAGGCCAAAACCCGCGCACATTGGCCGCCAGAATCTCGTCCCAGGCCCAATAACCACGGGGCAGCCGAGCTGACTTGGACGCTTCGAGAGCCTTTGGACTCAGCGCATGAAACGAGAGGCCCGACGGCATCATGAGTCCCTTTTGCGATCCCGCGATGCTCACATCCACGCCCCATGCGTCGTGCTGATAAGGCATCGCCCCCAGGCCCGAAATCGTGTCAACCATTAACAAGGCAGGATGGCCCACGGAATCAATCGCGGCTCGGATCGCCTGGATATCACTGGTGATTCCGGTCGCGGTCTCGTTATGAACGCACGCAACGGCGCGGATGGTGTGGGCGCTATCTGCAGCAAGATGTTGCGCAATCTGAGCTGGGTCGATCGCGTGACGCCAGTCCCCGGGAATGAACTCGGGCAACAGCCCTAAACGTTCAGCGATCTTCTTCCAAAGGATCGCAAAATGACCTGTTTCGACCATCAGCACGCGATCGCCCGGTGAACACGTGTTTACCAAAGCCGCTTCCCAGGCACCAGTCCCTGATGAGGGATAAATGATGACCGGATGACGGGTCTGGAAGATCCGCTGCATACCGGCCAGAACTGTCAAACCAAGGGTGGCGAATTCTGGGCCGCGGTGATCGATCACCTGGCGGTTGGTCGCGCGCAAAATGCGGTCAGGAATGGGAGATGGGCCTGGGATTTGCAAAAAATGCCGCCCGGCCGGGTGACGCTTGGACATTCAACCACTCCAAAAAAAACCAAAAAAGAAACCAACGAGGGGCCAAACCGGGGCCACCAGCCCTGCACGGGCACAATATATCGTCAGCCTAACCGATTGATGCCCATGAATGCTCCTCCACCCCGCCGCGTTTTTCTGTCGTCCGTGGTCGACCGCTCGATGGCGCGCGGCGATCTGGCCAAGCATCTCAAGCGGGAACTCGCGGGGGAAGTGCATTTTGATGCGTTCAGTCGAGCGCGCTATGCAACCGATGCGTCGATTTATCAGGTCAGGCCGATTGGGGTTGTTGTCCCGCAGACCGAAGAAGATCTAACCACCATTGTCGACATCGCGCGCGAGCATCAGGTCGCAATCCTAACCCGCGGCGCCGGGACCTCACAGTGCGGTCAAACGGTCGGCGCAGGTCTCGTGGTCGATTGCAGTAAGTTTCTGCGCAATGTGATCAATCTGGAAACCGAGACGGCCCGCGTCGAGGTCCAGCCCGGGATCACTTTAGACGCCCTGAACGCCCGGTTGCGGCCACACGGCCTCTGGTACCCGATCGACATTTCGACCAGCGCACAAGCCACCCTCGGCGGCATGGCAGGAAACAACTCTTGCGGTAGCCGTTCACTGGCCTACGGCAACATGGTTCATCACGTTCTCGGAATCGATGCAATTCTGGCCGATGGAACGCATCAGTTTTTTGGCGAGTTCGAGCGCGGCGATGGCCGCCCGGGAGCGATGCAGATCGGTAGCCAGCGCGCGCGCGAACTCATCACGCGCCTTTACGAGATCGGGCATGGCGCACAGGACGCCATGCAACGCCATTGGCCGCGCATTTTGCGTCGTGTTGGCGGCTATAACCTGGATATTCTGGCGACGCTGAACAAGCAGCCATCGATTGCCGAACGACCTTACTGGACCCACATTGCAGAGCCTGGGTCGCTGAATTTCGCGCAACTCCTGGTGGGTAGCGAAGGGACTTTGGCGGTTTCGCGAAGGCTTCATCTGCATCTATCCCCGCTACCCCAGGCGCGCGTGCTGGGCGTGGTGAATTTCCCGAGTTTCCAGCAGGCGATGGAGTGCACCGCCGAAATCGTCCGGCTCGGGCCGACGGCGGTCGAACTGGTGGATCGAACCATGATCGACCTCGCATTGGCGAATCCGGCGTTTCGTCCAGTGATCGAAAGGGCGCTCCTCGGCAACGAAACTCAGGCCATTCTGCTGGTCGAATTCGCCGGCGAATCAACTGACCAACAGCTCGCCGCGCTGGCTCGACTCGTTATCTGCATGAGTGATCTGGGGTTGCCCGGATCGGTCGTTGAGATGCCAGACGAACGCGCCCAAAAAATGTTGTGGGAGGTTCGCAAGGCCGGGCTGAACCTCATGATGTCGATGAAGGGCGGCGGCAAACCCATCTCGTTCATCGAAGATTGTGCAGTACCCCTGGAGCATCTGGCCGAGTACACCGCTGAATTGACCGCGTGTTTCGAACGCCACGGCACGCAGGGAACCTGGTACGCACACGCCTCGGTTGGCACCCTGCATGTGCGCCCGATCCTCGACCTGCGCCGTGGCGAGAGCACCAAGATGCGCGCCATTGCCGAGGAGGCCAGCGTATTGGTGCGCCGGTTCAAAGGCGCCTTCAGTGGCGAACATGGGGATGGTCTGGTCCGCACCGAATGGGTTGGCTGGCAATTTGGTGCTGAGCTCACCCGCGCATTTGAGGCCGTCAAGGATGCCTTCGACCCCACTGGGCTGCTGAATCCCGGCAAGATTGTCCGGGGATCAAAAATGGACGACGAGTCGCTATTTCGGGTTGCTCCGGCAGCAACCCCACCGCTCGCCTTCAGCCCCAGCCTTGACTGGTCAGCCTGGAACGTCAGCAGCGACCCTTCAATTCCTCGTGACCAGCTGCCCGCGGCTGCCGCGCGGACAGGTGGACGTGTTGACGGCACCGTGCTGCTGAGCCCCCTGGGTACGGGCGGCGATCCCACGCTCGGATTCGCCAAAGCCGTCGAGATGTGCAACAACAACGGCCATTGCCGGAAATTTGATGCCGGTACCATGTGCCCGAGTTTCAGAGTCACGCGTGATGAGCAACATCTCACCCGCGGTCGCGCCAACACCCTGCGTCAGGCCCTCGATGGGCACCTGGGTGATGACGCGATGACCTCGGAGCGCATGGCCCAGACCATGAGCCTGTGTGTGTCGTGCAAGGCCTGTCGGCGCGAATGCCCAACCGGCGTCGACATGGCGAAGATGAAAATCGAATTTCGCCAGCAGTGGACTCAGCGCCATGGCCTGAGCGTGCGCGATCGGTTGTTTGCCTTTTTGCCGCATTACGCGGGAACGCTCAGTCGGATTGCACCGCTCGCCACAGCGCTCATTCGCATACGCAACCGCATCCCTGCACTCGCCCGCCTCACCGAGCGCTGGCTCGGATTGAACGCCCAAACGCCCCTGCCGACCTGGGCAGCGCAGCCGTTTAGCGCTTCCCATCTAGCCCCGATCGGCGCACCTGCAGATCCCAAAACAGTCGAGACCACTCAAATTATTCTTTGGGCTGATACGTTTAATAATCATTTCGATCCGGAAATTCTTGCGGACGCACGGACCGTATTGGAAGCTTCGGGGTGCGTCGTTCAAGTCTCGAAACCCGCGTCTGAAACCCGCCCTCTCTGCTGTGGACGGACGTTTTTGGCCGCGGGCCTTGTGGCAGAAGCGCGCAACGAGGCAGCCCGAACACTGCGGGCGCTCGCACCGGCGTTGGAAAATGGGGCCGTGGTGGTTGGTCTCGAGCCCTCTTGCCTGCTAACGTTGCGCGATGAGTTTCTGGTCCACCGCTGGGATCAGGAGGCCGATGGCGATCGGTTGCGGGCGCTCGCTCAACAACTGGCGGGCAGTGCGTTTTTGTTCGAAGAATGGCTGCTCGCGCATCAACGCAATCACCCATTAACCCTCAAAGCACTCCCGCAGACCCGAGCCCTTGTGCACGGCCACTGCCATCAAAAAGCATTCGGCGCCTTTGACGCGGTCTTAGAAGCTTTGCGCCTGATCCCAGGTCTTCAGGTCGATGCAATCACGAGTTCGTGTTGCGGCATGGCCGGTGCGTTTGGCTATGAAAAAGAACATGCGGGCACTTCGCGCGCGATGGCTGAACTGGATCTTCTACCGGCCGTGCGTGATGCGGCCCCCGACACGCTGATTGTTGCCGATGGGACGAGTTGCCGTCATCAAATTTCGAATGGCACACCACGCGAAGCGCTCCATGTGGCGCAAGTGCTTGCGCGGGCACTTCGAGGCTCTAACGACGCATCAGGGGCATGAGGCCCTTCGAAAGCTTTAGATCAAGGTTCTGCGAATACGCGCCGAAATCAGGTCCAAAACGCTAACGGTTACGATAATCATGATCATGATGGCCATGGTCTGGGCGTACTGAAAACCCCGGATCACGTCCCATAACAGGGCACCAATGCCACCGGCACCGACGATCCCAACGACTGCGGCTGAGCGGACGTTCGATTCGAACCGGTACAGGGTGTAAGAAATCCAGAGTGGCATCACCTGGGGTAACACGCCAAATACGATCTCCGCCAGCGGCGTAGCCCCCGTGGCCCGAATACCCTCGACTGGATGGGGATCGATCGCTTCAACAGCCTCGGAAAAAAGTTTCGCCAGAATCCCGGTGGTGTGGACAAAAAGCGCAAGCACGCCAGCGAAAGGCCCGAGTCCCACCGCGACCACAAACAGGAGGGCAAACACCATTTCATTGATGGCGCGCGTGGCATCCATTAGGCGGCGCATCGGCTGATAAACCCAGACCGGCGCGATGTTGGCTGACGATGCCAGCCCACACGGGACTGCGAGAATGACCGCGAGCGCCGTTCCCCAAAGAGCAATTTCGAGCGTCACGATCATCTCGTGCAGAAAAATCCTCCAGTCTCGAAAGTCAGGCGGAAAAAAATCGCGCAAATAGGTGGCCATGTTGCCGGAGTCGCGTAAAAGTTCGGCCGGGCGCATATCT
This sequence comes from Betaproteobacteria bacterium, assembly GCA_009922405.1. Lineage (GTDB taxonomy): Bacteria > Pseudomonadota > Gammaproteobacteria > Burkholderiales > Burkholderiaceae_E > RFPW01. Next base: position 4,847 of record RFVZ01000082.1, on the reverse strand, counting down.
GCGCCCTCCCAGCTCAACCCTAGCAAGGCGCAAAGAATCGCCCAGCCGATCAACCCCCCCCACTCCCGCCGGGGGGGGTTAACCAACGCAGACAATCGACGCGCCTCGGTCACGACTTAACGACCCTGAGTCGCGAGATCGGCGAGCTTGCGATCAAACTCGGCTAGTTTTGATGCACGATCACCGTCCGACAATTGCGTATCGTTCTCGACTTTCAATCGATCTGCGAACAGGCTGAGTTGACGAATCGGCAGCAGATGACTGTCGTTAGCAGGCTTGAATCCCGACATTCCGAGCGTCTTCAGAACGTCTCTTTCGCGGGCAACTTCAGATCCTTGCTGGCCGTAGGACACGAAGAAGTCGCGAACCTTCTTTTTCGTCTCGGCGTCGAGATCCTTGCGCCACACCAATGGGTCAGCCGGGATCATGGGGGAGGTCCAGATCACCTTCACCTCGTCGTGCTTCGCGGGGTTGGTGATCTTGAGCCGATCGAGACTTTCGTTGTTATTGGTGGCAACGTCGACCTGCTTGTTAGCTGCCGCCAGCAAATTTGCCTCGTGGTTAGCCGACCGGGCGAGTTTGAAATCCCGCTTCGGATCGATTTTGTTCTTCGCAAATGCGTAATAACCCGGTACCAGAAAACCTGAGGTCGAATTGGGATCTCCATTGCCCAGTGTCAGCGACTTGCTGTTGCGAACCACATCGTCGAGCGACTTCAGGGGGCTGTCCTTGTGCGTCACCAGGTGTGAGTAATAGCCCTCCGCCCCATCCTTGCCAACAGTCGCCACAAACACCTCACCATTGGAACGGTCTACCGCTTCCATGGCCGACTTGTTGCCGTACCAAGCCACCTGTACTTTGTTAAAGCGCATCGCCTCGATGATGCCGGCATAGTCGGGCGCAAAAAAAGCATCGACCTTCAAGCCGGTTCGCTTTTGCATGTCCTCAAGCAATGGGGCCCAAGCGGCGCGCAGGTTCTGCGCGGACTCGGTCGAAATAATGCCAAACGCGATATCACGAGCCATCGCGGTCACGGGGCCAAGCAGGCCAGCGGCCGTTACGAGACCCGCGACAGATTTCAGGAAATGATGACGATTCATGAAACAACTCCAGGAGGATGAATAAACAGGGGATTGGTTTGATCGCCGACTCCGGCTTCTCTACGAATTTCTAGCTTGTCGCCCGCTTCTAATTCACTGCCGTACACCTCGGCCAACAGAGCGGGATCGATATTTTTGGAGGCGCCATCAAACACAATGCGCCCCTCGCGGAGCGCGATCACTCGCGGACAAAACCGCAGCGCATACTCGACCTGATGTAGGCATACAACCACCGTGACGCCCAGGTCGCGATTGATCTCGGCCAGCAATGCCATCACCCGACGCGAGGCCTCCGGGTCGAGTGAGGCGATCGGTTCATCCGCAAGAACGATGCGGGCACCTTGAACTAAGGCCCGGGCGATTGCTGCCCGCTGCTGTTGCCCGCCAGACAGAGTCGATGCACGCTGCCAGGCTTGCTCGGCAATCCCTACGCGCTCTAGTGCCTTGATCGCTTGTTCGCGCTCGGCAAGGTTGAAGCGGCCGAGTAAACCCCGCCACAGCGGAACTTTCGGCAACAAACCAACCAACACGTTGGTGGCCACCGGCAGGCGTTCAACCAGATTGAATTGTTGAAATATAAAACCAATATCAGCGCGCCGTTCACGGACCGCCGGATCAAGCCGACCACAACGTTGCACGGTTTGGCCAAAGACTTCGACCACAGACTCACTGTTGGCGTCGGCTGGTACCAAGCCATTAATTTGCCGCAGAAGAGTTGACTTTCCGGAACCTGACGCCCCGATCAACGCGACCATCTCGCCGGGCTCGATCCCTAATGAAATGCCATCCACGGCGCGCCGCCCGCCTGGATAGGTCTTTCGGAGGTTTGAGATGCGAATCGCTGCCAATCAGGGCCCGGTCAGGTGGATGAATTTGTTGCGGACATTACGGACTAACTGTGACAGTCCGGTGACGGTGCTGAACGACCTGCCATTTCCGCGGTTAGAATCGGAACTAACTTCAGCTCCACAGACCCCTGATTGCCCTATGACCCACGTCGTCACAGAATCCTGCATCCGCTGCAAATACACTGATTGCGTCGACGTCTGCCCGGTGGACTGTTTTCGGGAAGGTCCGAACATGCTGGTCATTGACCCCGACGAGTGCATCGACTGTGCCGTCTGCATTCCAGAGTGCCCGGTCAATGCCATCAAGGCTGAAGAAGATCTCGATCCCAACGAAGTCAGGTTCACCGCGCTTAATCTCGAGCTTGCCCGCGGGTGGCCGTCGATTACCCGCACCAAGCCGTCTCTGCCGGACGCGGATGACTGGAAAGACGTGTCCGAAAAGTTGCAGCATCTCGCGCGCTAATTCACCCTAAAAAGCGCGCGCGATCAGACAGCCCCCGACATGACTGCGGAACCTGGCGCAGTCGACGATGCAAACCAGGTCCTGGGATTTGGGATAGCGTTCAGGGAACTTTACCGCCGAGGCGGTTTAGTCCGGGTGGATCAAGCCTTTGTCGAACAACTTCGAGCGAAAGAACCCTCGCTCGCAGAGCGGTTACTCGCGGCCCGATCCACACCGGGGGATTTAGGCCGGGCCGCGGAAGCCGAACTACTGCTTGCACTTGGCCCAGCGCTTGAGCAGTTCATCGGCACCTTGTTCGGGGTCTCAGAAGCACTTGAGGCGCTCGCCGAGGCTGCGAATGCGGCAGAGCCATTCTTTCGAATCAAATGGAAATTTGTCCGCCGTCAGGCTGCGCTAGCGATTTCACCGGACGAGGTGCAAGGTCTTGATGCGGATGCACTGAGACGCCAATTGCAGGGTTGGTTCGAGCTGAATGGTGGGGCAACAGCCAGTGCGGCCGAGGCCTTCGAAGCCGCTTTTGTTCGGGCAGTCACTGATTGGCAAATGGAGAGCCAAGCGAGTGGCGATCCAGCTGAGCCAGTCGAACAAAAGCTGGCGGCCGCGCGGCGCTATGCGGCCTGGGCCGTGCATACCGAAGCGGGCCAGCAATGGCACGCGCGCGGACGACTGTTTCGGCTGCCGCGCCCTCGACCGGCCCCGCCTGATTTAGCCCAGGCTCAGCCACCATCCGAGCACGCGCGCGACGGATTTGACCTAACCGACGACGGCGGCCCCGCGCTCACGGCGCTCGACGAGGCCCGCTACTGTCTGCACTGTCACAAACAGGGTAAGGACAGCTGCGCCCATGGCGTCAGTGGGCCCAAGGCGATGGCGCAGATTGTGCCGAGCGCTGTTTCGAGCGCTGTTTCGAGCGCTGTTCCGAGGGTTGTTTCGAGGGTTGTGCCGATCAGGTCAGATCCACTCGCTGGATGCCCGCTCGAAGAAAGAATCAGCGAGTTCTTGTTCGCACGGACGCAGGGACTACCGGTGACGGCTCTCGCGCTGATCATGATTGAGAACCCGTTTTGCGCAGCAACAGGTCATCGTATTTGCAATGACTGTTCTAAGGCGTGTGTCTTTCAGCAACAAACACCGGTCGATATCCCACGCGCCGAAACGCGGACCCTTCGGGATGTGCTTGAGCTGCCCTGGGGATTCGAGATCTATTCGCTTTTGACGCGATGGAATCCACTAAATCTCAACCGACCTGTGCCGCGTCCGCCAACCGGACACAAAGTACTCGTTGCGGGACTCGGTCCGGCCGGGTTCACGCTGGCCCATCATCTGATGCAGGATGGCCATGCCGTGTTCGCGGTGGATGGCCTCAAGCTCGAACCGCTCGAACAACCAATTGCGGTTGAACCGATCATTGAAATCGAATCGCTCATCGAGCCGCTCTCGAAGCGGATGCCGCGCGGGTTTGGTGGCGTTGCGGAATATGGAATCACTGTCCGGTGGGACAAAAATTTCCTGACCTTGATCCGACTCTTGCTGGAGCGCCGTGAGGGATTCGCGTTAGCCGGAGGCGTTCGCCTGGGTGGCACGATCACGCTCGATGATGCCTTCGCGATAGGGTTTGATCATGTCGCACTCGCTACCGGGGCAGGTGCGCCGTCGATGATCGATATTCCCGGCGGACTGGCCCGGGGTGTTCGGACCGCGAGTGATTTCCTGATGGCCTTGCAATCGACCGGCGCGGCCCGACGCGACTCGGTCGCAAACCTTCAGATTCGAATGCCTGTGGTGGTCATCGGCGGTGGGCTGACCGCGATTGATACCGCGACCGAAGCGGGCGCCTACTACGTCTTACATGTTGAACGATTCCTTGATCGAGAAGAATCGATCACCGCATCGATCACTGAGTCGATCACCCCATCGATCGCGGGATCAGTCCCAGCGCCTGAACGATCTGCAGAAGATCAGTTGATCGCTGAAGAGTTCATCGCGCATGGCCGCGCCGTCCGTGCCGAACGTGCAGCAGCCGCCGTGAGTGGGCGGCAACCAAACTTCGGGCCTTTGCTGGCGGCCTGGGGTGGTGTGACCGTGGTTTATCGTCGTTCGTTAGTCGAAAGCCCCGCCTACCGACTGAACCCTGAAGAGCTCGAAAGTGCGCTCAATGAGGGGGTCAAGATCATCGAAAACCGGGCTCCGATCGAGATCGAAACCGACGAGTTTGGTGCTGCGCGCGCGGTTTGGTTCAAGCGAAACGCTCAAACCGGTCTGTTGGCAGCGGAACCAGACCCGATTCGACTGCCGGCACGATCGATTTTCATCGCGGCCGGCACCCGGCCGAATACGGTCGCAGCCACCGAGCCAGGCAATGCGCCCCTGCGCCTGCAAGGCGAATGGTTTTTGGCGACCAACGAACTCGGTGAACCCGTTTTGCCTGAGTTCCAT
>RFVZ01000081.1 GCA_009922405.1 Betaproteobacteria bacterium | reverse complement strand
TATGTCAAACGTCCGGATCAAGGAAAACGAGCCTTTTGATGTCGCCCTCCGGCGATTCAAGCGCACGATCGAAAAAGCAGGAATCATCACCGAGCTGCGCGCGCGCGAGTTCTATGAGAAGCCCACCGCCGAGCGCAAGCGCAAGAAGGCGGCAGCAGTCAAACGTCACTACAAGCGCATTCGTAGTCAGCAATTGCCCAAGCGCATGTACTGATCGAACGTCCTTTGCCTCTTGAATTCATCACCCCGCTGCCAAGGCGTGGGTTTGCTCTTAGGGAGTGATTCAGGATGACACTGAAGGAACAGATTCAGGACGACATGAAAGCGGCCATGCGGGCGAAGGACGTCACTCGTCTTGGAACCATCCGCCTGCTGATTTCAGCTTTTCGCCAGCGCGAAATCGATGATCAGACCGAACTCGACGACCTTGGTGTGACCACGGTCATCGACCGCATGCTCAAGCAGCGCCGTGACTCCATCGCTCAGTACGAAACTGCCGGACGGAAAGATCTGGCGGACCAGGAGCGCGCTGAGGTGGACGTGCTTAGTGCATATCTGCCCCAGCCTTTTTCGGACGCTGAGGTCGATGTGGTCATTGAGGCGGCAATGCTTGAAGCCCTCGCGGCGAAGGGGGACGGCTCTGACGCGCTGTCGGCCGCAGATATGGGGCGGGTAATGGCCATCCTGAAACCTCGTCTTGCAGGTCGAACCGATGTCTCTAAGGCATCTGGGCTAGTCAAAGCCCGTCTGGCGGCAGTCAAATAGGCTGCTTCCAGCAGGCGAAAAGTAGACGGCGAGCCGGCGCTGTGACCTGCGGCGGTACTAACGCGCTGTGATCCCGCAATCATTCATCCAGGAATTGTTGGCCCGCGTTGACATCGTCGACGTGGTCGGTCGCCACGTGAAGTTGCGCAAGGGCGGCGCCAACTGGATGGGCTTGTGTCCCTTCCATGGTGAAAAATCACCTTCTTTTTCTGTCAGTCCAATCAAACAGTTCTACCACTGCTTTGGCTGCGGCCAGCATGGGACCGCCATTGATTTTTTGATGGCGTTTTCAGGCTACGGTTTCGTCGACGCGGTGAAGGATCTCGCTCAAGACCTTGGGCTTAACGTTCCCAACGAACAGGGTGACAGGGACCCCAAAGCCGCGGCCGCAAGGGCGCGCGCGCCCGACCTCATCCAGACGGTTGAGCGGGCGGCGAAATTTTACGGGCATCGACTGCGGGACGCACAGCACGCAATTGAGTATCTCAAGCGCAGGGGGCTTTCCGGGCAAACCGCAGCGCGGTTTCGAATCGGCTACGCCCCGCCGGGTTGGCAAGCTCTCGAAGCGGCATTTGAGAATTATGGTGACTCAAGCCTGGTTGAGTCAGGGCTGGTGATCGCGCCGGAAGCGGCGCCAGATGCCTCACCGCGTGCGCTGTCAGCTTCGGCGTCAGAAGCGGTTTCAGAAGCGGCTCCAGATACTAAGTTCGTTCGGCGCAGGCGGTACGACCGGTTTCGGGATCGGATCATGTTTCCGATTCGAAACGCCCGTGGGCATGTCATCGGCTTTGGCGGTCGTGTGATCGATCAGGGGGAGCCCAAGTACCTGAATAGTCCTGAGACGCCACTTTTTAGCAAGGGTCGAGAGCTCTACGGGCTCTACGAAGCCCGCGACGCCTTGCGCCAGTTGAACGCAGCTGTCGTGGTGGAGGGCTACATGGATGTGGTCATGCTGGCTCAGCACGGGGTCGAAAACGCAGTGGCGACCCTTGGTACGGCGACGACGCCCGATCATGTGAGGGTGTTGTCCCGTCTGGTTGACCGAATCACGTTCGCATTTGATGGCGACCGGGCTGGTCGGAAAGCCGCCTGGCGAGCCCTCGAGGCCAGTCTTCCGCATGCAACCGACACGCGCCGGATCGAATTTTTGTTTTTGCCAACCACGCACGATCCCGATAGCTTCGTGCGCGAAAAGGGGTCCGAGGGGTGGGCCGCAGCGCTGGCCGAGGCAATGCCGCTATCGGAGTTCTTGCTGCGCGAACTGTCTTCGCGCGTTAATTTAACTCAACCTGAGGGACGCGCGCAGCTTCAGTCACAGTCACGCGAGTACATCATGGCGCTCCCAGCGGCTGCGCTACGTCAACAGTTAATTCGCCGGGTGGCCGACAGTGTTCAGGTCGGAGCGGAGGATCTTGAGCGCTTTTATGGGATCAGTGGCCCAAGTGGGCCTCGGTCAAGGCCGCCCTTGCGCCGACTCTCGCCGCAGCGGGCAACAGCGGTGCCAGCGATCGAGCGCATTTTTGGGTTGGCGGGGCGACATCCTTCGCTCGCATTTGAGATTCCACTGGATCCAAGCGACCGTGCGCCCACGATTGACCCCGGAGTCCGCTGGGCGCACGCGGGGATCGAAGCCGATTCGGCGTGTCTTACGCCGGCGGAACTACCGGCCGAGGTGCAATCCTGGTTGCGACGGCTGCGGACTTTGCCCGAGGGGGCATCGCTGGCCTCGGTGCTTGCTTTGTTGAAGGACTCTCCCGACCTGCTGGCCCGCCTGAGTGCCCACGAAGCATCGCCGTGGGCGGGCCTGTCGCTTGACGAGGCCCGACCAGAGTTTCATCGCGCGCTGGCCGAATTGGTCTTGGGGCGGCTGCAGGACGAGATTGCCCAGTTGGTCGAAGGTGGGCTTACGGGGCCGGGCGATAGCGCGCGTTATCAGGGCCTGCAACGTCGGATGCTCGCCCTCAAGGCGGCCTACGGGCGCGTTCGACGCTAGGAAAGTGACTAAGGCGACGATGATCGCAGATGACCGCTCAGCATCCGCGTTATAATGTCAGGTTTCCCGCCGTGATTTTGCCGTTCTGGTAAGTTTTGCGGCCATGATTCGAACAGCCCATCCGGCGCTTTCCGACAGGAGCGAAATGAAGACTGCCTCGAAGAATTTGGCCGATCAGGCCAATCCTGCGTCCAGTGCGGCAAAACCCAAGCCCCAGGCTACCAACTCGGCTGCGAAACAGCCTGCGGGCGGGCCGAAGGAGGTGGCAGGTTCCAAAGTTGCCAAGGCGCCTGCGGCCAAGGCCGCGAAATCCTCTGCGACCCAACCAGCCGCTCCGGCTCCAAAGGCATCTAAGGTGACCAAGGCCAATGCCGCGGCCAAGACCAAGGTGGCCGTGGTCGCCAATCAGGTGCCTGCGCCCAAGGTTGCCAAGGGTGCAAAAACGGCGACGGTTCCCAAGGGGACAGCTTCGCCTGAGGTAACCACTGCGGCAACCCAGGCCAAGGCTGCGAAGGTCACTAAGACCGCACCGACAGCGACCAAAGGCGCCGTCAGGTCGACTCCAAGTGCGCCTGCCGTGAAGCTCGCGGGTGCGGAAACTACGCAGATTATTGCGCGTGCTGAGCAGGGGTCCAAGAAAGCCGCTGCGACGAAGCAGCCCGTTGCCAAGGCTGCAGTGGTTGAGGCTTCCGTTGTCAAGCCCAGCGCGGTCAAGCCCAGCGCGGTCAAGCCGAGTGCGGCCAAGTCCGCCGCTACCAAGCCTGTCGTTGCAAACGCCGCTGGCAAGAAGGTTGGAGCTAAAACGGTTGAGCTAGTCGATGCACCCCAAGTTGAGCCAGTGAAAAAGACTGGTCTGGCGGCCAAAGCCGCTAAGGCGAGTGATGTCGTAAAGGCGACTGGAGCCGCGAAGGGTTCGAAGTCCGTCGTCGCAGAAGTGCCCCCGCCATCTGCCAAGAATTTGAAGCTTGCGGCGGCGAGTAAGCCGCCAAAGCCTCCTAAGCCTGCCCCCGCGGTTAAGGGCGGTAAGGGCGGTAAGGGCGCTAAGGGTGCGGTTGCCAAGAAATCTGGCGATGATCCGGATTCCTCAGGTGACGATGATCTGGGGGGCGACGAAACTGCTTCAGGCGAAATTGGTGGATTCGAAGACGAAGTCGATAACGATTCCGTGACTGAGGAAATTGTTGAAGTCGTTGTCCCGAAAAAAGGAAAGAGCCGTAAGGCGAGCGAACGCGCGCTGATGAAGGAGGCGCTGGCGTTACCGGCGAGTACGCCGGAGGAGCAGGAAGCGCGTCGTAACAAGTTTAAGCAACTGATTCGCCTCGGCAAGGAGCGTGGGTTCCTGACCTACGCCGAGATCAACGATCATCTTCCGCAGGATTTGGTGGAAGCCGAACAGATCGATTCGATCATCGGCATCATCAACGACATGGGGATCGCGGTTTACGAGCAGGCGCCTGATGCCGAGACGCTGCTCATGAACGAGAACGTCCCAGTCGCCTCGAGTGATGATGATGCCGAGGAAGAAGCCGAGGCCGCGTTATCGACCGTCGACAGTGAATTTGGTCGTACGACGGATCCTGTTCGCATGTACATGCGCGAAATGGGCTCGGTTGAGTTGCTGACTCGCGAAGGCGAGATCGAGATTGCCAAGCGGATCGAGGACGGCCTGCGTCAGATGGTTCTCGCCATTAGTGCATGTCCCACCACGATCGAAGAAGTCCTGAATTATTCCAGCAAGATTGACGCGGGTACCTTGCGGATCGACGAGGTAGTCGACGGATTGGTTGATCCTAATGCCAAGGATGTGAGCTTCGCGCCACCACCTTCGCTAGAGGCCCTCGAAGAAGAGGAAGGCGACGCGGATGTCGATCCCGCTGCAGCCAATGGCAAGCAACTCGAGGAGATGAAAAAGGCTGCGGTCGAGAAGTTTGCCTTGATCGCCGAGGGCTTTAGCGCCATGCGCGCTGCGAATGAAAAGCAGGGCTATAAGAGCGCCGCTTATCTCAAAGCCCAGGCAGCGATCCAGGAAGCGCTGATGACGATCCGCTTCACGGCCAAGATCGTTGAAAAGCTTGCGGATACGCTGCGGACACAAGTCGAAGAAGTCCGGACATTTGAACGAGCGATTCTCAACATCAGCGTGGACAAGGTCGGGCTGCCGCGAGATCTGTTTATTCGTCGATTCCCTGGTAATGAAACCAACCTGCGCTGGAGTGAAAAGCTGGTACTGGAGGTCACCGAACAGGGCGCCCCTTATGTGGGCATCTTGCGCCGGAATATCCCGGCGATTCAGGATCTGCAGCAGAAGTTAATCGACCTCCAGGCGCGGGTCATGTTGCCCTTGCCTGATCTCAAAGAGATCAACAAGCAAATGGCGATGGGCGAGGCCAAGGCACGTAAGGCCAAACGCGAAATGACCGAGGCCAATCTGCGCCTCGTGATTTCGATCGCCAAGAAGTACACCAACCGGGGATTACAGTTTTTAGATCTGATCCAGGAAGGCAATATCGGCTTGATGAAGGCGGTCGATAAGTTTGAATATCGGCGCGGATACAAGTTTTCGACGTATGCGACCTGGTGGATCCGCCAGGCTATTACGCGTTCCATCGCTGACCAGGCCCGCACGATCCGGATTCCGGTACACATGATCGAAACGATCAACAAAATGAACCGGATTTCCCGCCAGATTCTTCAGGAGACTGGGATCGAGCCGGATCCGGCGACGTTGGCGGTCAAGATGGAGATGCCGGAAGACAAAATCCGCAAGATCCTCAAAATCGCCAAAGAACCGATTTCGATGGAGACACCGATCGGGGACGACGACGATTCGCACCTCGGTGACTTCATTGAGGACACCGCGACCCTCGCTCCGGCAGATGCTGCGTTGCACGCTTCCATGCACAACGTGGTCAAGGAAGTGCTGGATTCGCTGACGCCGCGCGAGGCCAAGGTTTTGCGCATGCGCTTCGGCATCGAGATGAGCACCGATCACACACTTGAGGAGGTTGGTAAGCAATTTGATGTAACGCGAGAGCGGATTCGCCAAATTGAGGCGAAAGCTTTGCGTAAATTGCGCCATCCAAGTCGGGCCGATAAGCTCAAAAGCTTCCTCGAGGGCCAGTGACCGAACCGGTTTTCCAGGGCCTATAGCTCAGTTGGTTAGAGCAGAGGACTCATAATCCTTTGGTCCCAGGTTCAAGTCCTGGTGGGCCCACCAACATGAAAAGGGACTGTCGCGATGCAGTCCATTTTCCGATGACTCGTTGCGACGTCCTTCAACTCGCATTTTTCTCGATGTTCGCGTGAAGATTGCCGTTCTGAGTCGGAATTTTTCTGCATCGGCTGGTGGAGCTGAGCGTTATGCACTGGCGCTCGTTGAGGGGCTGGCCGCGCGACACGAGGTCCACGTTTTCTCGCAGTTTCGGGACCATGAAGACCCCCGAGTGAATTACCGAGCGGTCCCTCGGTTTTTGGTTCGCCCACGCTGGATCAACCAATTTTTTTTTGCGGCCTATACGTGGTGGGCCACTCGGCGCGGGTTCGATGTCGTTCATTCGCATGAGAACACCTGGCATGGGTCGATTCAAACCGTTCATGTGCTGCCAGTCTGGTTTAACTACTTTTCTGGCGGCCGAGATCCAGGACGCGCTGCCTTTTTGCCAAAGGCCGTTCGCACCTTTTTGCGCAGGGTTCAGGTGTGTACGAGTCCGCGTCTACTGACGTATCTTGGCCTCGAGCACCTGAGGTTCCGCCCCCAATCTGGCCGGGTTCTTGTTTGCGTTTCGCAGACCCTTCGGCAGGTCATGGCCAAAACCTTTCCGGCGGGCGAGGGCTCCCTGCGGGTCATTGCCCCAGGTTTGTCGGCGGTCGCTGGCCGTTGTTCGCCGCGGGAGCGAACCGACGCACGGACGAAGCTGGAGCTACCAACCGAGGGGAACTGTCTGCTCTTTGTGGGGAAGCAATTTCGCAAGAAAGGACTCCCTGCGGTGCTGGAGGCAATGCAAGGCCTCGCGGACAATATTTGTCTGCTTGCGATTGTTGCCGATGAACTCGTCGGCGAGGCACTTGAACTGGTTCACAGGCACCAACTGGGCGCGCGGGTCAGGATCCTTGGTGCTCTATCGACGATGGAGTTAGCCTACCGCGCTGCCGATTGTTTGGTGCATCCTACCCTCGAGGATACCTATGCGATGGTTGTTCTTGAGGCCATGTCTCATGGCGTTCCGGTCATCGTAAGTGCTGCTGAATTTTGCGGTATTTCTGCTGAATTAAACGATGGTGAAAATGCGTTGATTTTGAATGATCCGAGATCACCAAGCGAATTGCGACTCGCGATTGATCGAGTTTTTGACGACGTTGCCTTGGGTGACAGCTTGAGCGCGCGCGGAATCGATTTTGCTCGGGAACGCGAGTGGTCTGGGGTCGTCGTTTCCTATGAAGATGTTTTTCGGGAGTCTGTCGCGGCCCGCTGATGCCCGGCAGTGACAGAGAATACGATGGCAATTCCAATCCTGATGTACCACCAGATTGCGCAGCCTGGTCCGCGCGGCACCCCACTGAGGGGGTTGACGGTATCTCCGCGCATGTTCGCGCAGCACATGCAAATGTTGCGGCTCCTTGGCTATCGCGGACTGTCGATGGGCGCTTTGGACCCTTACCTTAATGGTGAGCGATCAGGGCGCGTGGTTGGTATTACATTTGATGATGGTTATCTCAACAATCTGCAAAATGCCCTCCCGGTTCTGCAGCGTCAGGGGTTCAGCTCGACGTGTTACGTCGTCTCTGGCGAAGTCGGCGGAACCAACCGCTGGGATGCTGAGTTGGGCGTCGCGCAGGTGCCTTTGATGGACCACTCGGCGCTTCAGGCCTGGATTGAAGGGGGGCAAGAAGTGGGGTCACACACACGCAGTCACGCCGAGCTCACGCAGGTTGACCCGCAGCAACTCGAAGCGGAGATTTGTGGTTCGCGACAGGAACTGGAGTCGCTGCTGACGCAAGAGGGGGGCGTGCAGCACTTCTGTTATCCCTATGGGAGTCTCGATGATGCGGCTGTCGAGATGGTTGCCCGCGCCGGTTATCGAACTGCTACAACGACAGCACGCGGCCGGGTCGATCCGCGTCGCCAACCAAATCGATTGGCGTTACCTCGCGTCCGGGTCAACCGGACTACAACGGTTTTGCACCTTGCGCTGAAGTGTCTGACCAATTACGAAGACCGATCAGCAACTTGAACTCCCCGCCCCTCAAAACCGCATTCGATTAATGCCGTCGAGCGCGGCATTTTTGTAGCACTCGGCGAGGGTCGGGTAGTTGAATACGGCATCGGCCAGGTAATCGATGGTGCCGCCAAGCGCCATCACGGCCTGACCGACGTGGATTAACTCGGTCGCGCCTTCGCCGAGGATGTGTACGCCGAGAATTTTTCGGGTGTCGGGCTGGAAGATCAGCTTGAGCATGCCGGTTTGGTCACCGATGATCTGGCCGCGCGCGATCTCGCGAAAGTTCGCCTTGCCGATCTCATAGGGGGTTCCTGCCGCCGTTAGCTCGTCTTCGTTGCTCCCGATCGTGGAAATTTCCGGGACGGTGTAGATGCCGTAGGGGAAGAGTCCGATGCCGTGCGCCTCGTCGTCACGTTCGCCGAACGCGTGTCGGGCGGCTGCGCGACCTTGTTCGAGCGATGTGGAGGCAAGCGACGGATAGCCAATCACGTCACCCACCGCATAAATGGTTGGGACGCTGGTCTGGAAATGCTGATTCACCTCGATGCGCCCGCGGTTGTCCAACGCGATTCCAGCCTGCTCTAACTTTAGATCGGCCGTTGCACCGGTTCGTCCAATCGCGTAAAGAGCGGTCTCCGCGTGCAGGGTCTTTCCGCTCTTGAGTGTCACTTCGACCGGTGACCGCGCGCCCTCAACGACAGCGACCCGCGCGACCTCCTCACCCAAGCGCATCGTCACGCGATTTTGCTGCGCGATATAGGTTAGCGCAGCGGAAATCTCATGGTCGAGAAACGGCAGCAGGGTCGGGCGTTTGTCGACGATGGTGACCCGAACCCCTAGCGCTGCGAACATGGTGGCGTACTCGACGCCGATTACCCCGGCGCCTATGACGATCATTGAACTCGGAATTGTCTTGAGTTGAAGAATGTCGTCGCTCACCATAATTTGCTGACCGTCGAACATGATGTGAGAGTCACGTGTTGCGTTCGTGCCACAGGCAATCACGATATGACTCGTTTGAATGATGCGTTCATCGCCGCTGCCATCGTCGAGTGCGAGGTGATGTGCGTCGACAAACGAGGCCGTCGCTTCAATGAGTTCAATTCGGTTGCGGGCAAGCTGATTCCGGATCACATCGATCTCGCTACGAATCACATGCTCGACGCGAAACAAAAGGTCCTCGATCTGAATATCTTGTTTGACGGTGTAGGAAATCCCGTAGATCCCGCGTTCTCTGAAGCCAGAGAGGTGTAAGACGGCCTCGCGGAAGGTTTTCGATGGGATCGTTCCAGTGTTGACGCAGACGCCCCCAACGACGCGGCGGCGTTCAATCACCGCCACGCGTTTGCCTAATTTTGCTGCTTGTATTGCAGCGCGCTGCCCTGAGGGCCCCGATCCAATCACAACGAGGTCGTGTTTCATCATTAATGTCGCTTCTTCATGCTTCCTGTTAAGTCCTCAGAATGCTCCAGTGACTTGCCAGCGCCGTCAACTGCGCCAAAGATCGACAAGTTCCGCGCGTGCGAGCGCGCTTGTCAAGCGTACAATCCAAAGGTGGCTCAACCTCAGCTCTGCTGATTGCCCCGCTTTGCAGGCCCAGCGCGTCCGGTCTGCCCACCGTTCAACGATGACTCCAGACATAACGACCGCCGGCGCAGAACCGGCCGAGATCACCTTCGCAGACTTTTCGCTCGCTGAGCCGATCCAGCGGGCCGTTGCCCGAATGGGCTATCGAACGCCCACTCCGGTCCAGGCCGCTGCGATCCCGGTCGTGATGTCCGGCCGCGATGTGATGGCAGCCGCCCAAACCGGAACCGGTAAAACTGCCGGGTTCGCGCTACCCATTTTGCAACGGCTCCTGCCGCTTGCGAGTTCAAGCCCTTCGCCAGCACGCCATCCGGTTCGTGCCCTCGTCCTTGCACCGACCCGAGAATTGGCGGATCAGATTTTTGTGAATTTCCGGGAGTACGCCCAATTCACGCCACTGCGGGTTGCGTGCGTCTACGGCGGCGTCGATATCCAGCCTCAGATCGCTCAG
>RFVZ01000009.1 GCA_009922405.1 Betaproteobacteria bacterium | reverse complement strand
TCCTTCTCAAATTTCATCATTTGTTTGGAATATTTATCGCTATGACAATTTAGGAAATCAAATTGGTACTTCTGCGTTTTCGACACAAGCGAATGCCTACATTTCGAATGATCCATCAATAAGTTATGTGGTGGCGTGTTTGGATGCGACATTTACAAATGGGTGTTCTTTTTCAACTTGTGATACGTTTAGTGTAGATAATTGTATTAGTGGAACAGTTTATTGTGATGCAAATAGTAATGGTATTTTTGATTCAAATGAAAATGTTCTTGACCCGCATCGGCTTCGGCTCGCGGGCGGTCGTTACCGGTGACAGCACGCAAGTTGACCTGCCGCGCGGAGCCCGATCGGGGTTAGCCGACGCGGCTCGAGTGCTGGATGGCATACGGGGGATTGCGATGACGCGATTCTCGAGCGCCGATGTGGTTCGTCATCCGCTGGTCGCACGAATTGTTGATGCCTATGAGCGCGCCGAGCAAAACGGGGCGCCCGGCACACAGATGTCTGGTAACCCCCATGGTCACTCGTAAGCCCGCTCATCATCTTTCAGTCCTCGCTGACCGCGTCAGCCCGCACCTCTCGATGCAGATTCAGTTGGGTGATGGCGTCAAGGCGCTACCCGTTAGCCGGCCACAACTACGACGATGGACCAAGGCGGCACTTGAACGAGACGCCGAACTGACCTTGCGCTTCGTTAGCGAAGCCGAAGGACGCGCATTAAATCGCGAGTATCGGGGGCAGGACCACGCGACCAACGTGCTGACTTTTGCGTATCCAAGCGATCCTGTTCATGAGAACGTTCGCGAGAACGTTCATGAAAAAAATGACAGCCCTTCGCCAGTCCAAGCCGATATTTTGATTTGTATTACGGTGGTAGCGGCCGAGGCGGCCGAGCAGAACAAAATGCTCCATCACCATCTGGCCCACCTGGTAATACACGGCACCCTGCATGCGCAGGGGTGGGACCATGAAGAGGAAGATCAGGCGCAGAACATGGAGGCCATTGAGACGCAATTGCTCGCGCGTTTCGGGATTTCCGACCCCTACCGCAAGCCCGGGGCCAACTCGTAGTACCCTAGAGGTCCCTAAACTTCAGATCCCGTCGATGGCAGAGCCCTCGTCGGGCGCAGCCAGTCGACCTCGCTCGCTGCTCGCTCGCCTCTCAGCGCTGATTTCCAGCGCACCAGAAGATCGTGATGACCTGTTGCAGGTTCTTCGGGAAGCCCATACTCGGGAGCTTCTTGGGGACGATGCGCTTTCCATGATTGAGGGCGTCATGCGCGTCCCTGATCTCACCGCACGCGACATCATGGTCCCGCGGCCACAAATCGATATGGTTGACCTTCGGGATTCGCCCGATCGGGTGGTCGCCGCGGTGATCCGCTCCGGGCACTCACGCCTACCCGCAACCGACGGAGATCGCGACAACATCTGCGGCGTGCTGCACGCCAAAGATCTTTTACGGTTGGGTTCAGGCGATCAAAGTGATCTTCGTGCGCTCTTGCGCCCAGCAATGTTCATTCCAGAAAGTAAGCGGGTCGATGTGCTCTTGCGGGAGTTTCGACTCAATCGCTATCACCTCGCAGTCGTAGTCGACGAGTACGGTGGCGTGTCCGGCATGGTGACCATCGAGGATGTGCTCGAGCAGATCGTAGGCGAAATCGAGGACGAGTTCGATGAAGTCTCGACCATCGAGGAGATCGTTTCAACTGGCCCCGGTCAGCATGGGCCGCGTTGGCGCGTTCATGCCACAACGGAGATCGATAAGGTCAATGCCGCGCTGGGAACTGCGCTCGATGAAGCAGAGTTCGATACGCTGGGCGGGTTGGTCGTGCATGAGCTCGGTCGAGTGCCGCTACGAGGCGAAACGCTTCGCCTCGATCGCCTGGTTTGCGAAGTCTTGAGGGCGAACGCACGTCAGGTCCAACTGCTGATTGTTGAATTGCTGCCGGAAGAGCCCACAGAAACCGAGTTGGCTCAGGAAGCGCTTGGACGACCCACCAACTCAAACTCAGCACCCAGCAACGGTCGTTAAGTCACAGCCCTCGGGAGCTGTTGGGTGGCTTTGGCTAGACGGTTGCGTTGGGGTTGCCCACGCCGCAAGCTTTACGCCCTGGCCGAGTCCGGCACCAGCCTGGTTGCCAGCCTCAGTTCAGCTACTCGCGCTGGCTTGGCTGGCCGCACGGGTGACCTCAGCGGGCAATCGACTTGGCGCGTTCTGGCGCGGGCTCGCATTCGGATTTGGCTCGTTCGCCGCCGGCGTCGGCTGGATCTATATCAGCCTGCATGTTTACGCAGAGCTTTCGGTAGCGCTCGCTGCGCTGGCCACGGGTTTACTGGCCTTGGGATTAAGCGTGGCGCCCGCCCTGGCGGGGGCGCTCACCGCTGCAATCAAGCCATCCCGAGGATACAGCCATGGCCGCCACGGTTTGGCGGACGCGCGAAATGACGCCCTTGCACCCTTCCGGTTTGCAGCCTCCTGGACATTATTCGAACTCGGGCGTGGGTATGCGTTCAGTGGATTTCCTTGGCTCGCGTCAGGCTATGCGCATGTCGACTCGCCACTGGCCGGATGGGCTCCCGTTTTTGGTGTCTATGGCGTTACCGCAGCGGGGGCGTTGGTTTCCGCATGCCTCGGAGTCTTCGTTCAATCAATCGGATCGCAGGGCCGCTGGAAGCAGCGTGGCTTGAAGCCAATTGGCTTTGTCCACATCGTTTGGAGGCAGACCGCGCTGCCCTTTGTCATTGCTGGACTCACCCTGAGCGCAGGCTCGTTCCTGAACCAGATTGAATGGGTTCAGCCGAAAGGCAATCCCCTGTCGGTTCGTCTGCTTCAGGGCAATGTCTCGCAAGACATGAAGTTCGATCCTGAGCGTGCGCTGCGCGCAATCGAACGCTACCGAGAACTGACCGAGGCCGGTTCCGCCACCCTCACGGTGATGCCTGAGACGGCCTGGGTGGTTGCCTGGCTCGAGGCGCCCCGCGAAGAACGCGAACGCCTTTTAGCGCTTGCGAAGGCCCAACACCGCTGGATCGCGCTCGGAATTCCACTGCCAGTCGCGGACCCTTGGCGGGTCGCGCTGCTTTCGCTCGAAGATGGCGTGACCAACAGCGTGGTGTTGATTGGCCCCCGATCGGCCGAAACGTCGCGCTTTGCGGGTCGTTATGACAAGCGACATCTGGTGCCGTTCGGTGAATTCATCCCGGCCGGGTTTCGATGGTTCGTTGATTTGATGGTCATGCCGATGGGCGACTTTGCGCGCGGCCCTGAAGACCCCGACCCGCAACAGGTCGCTGACCAGCGAGTTGCATTCAATGTCTGTTATGAAGATTTGTTTGGCGAAGAACTGACTGGGCGGATCAAACAGGGGGCAACGGTTTTGATCAATGTGAGCAACATCGCCTGGTTTGGCGGGTCGCACGCCCTGCCTCAGCATTTGCAGATTTCGCGCATGCGCACGCTCGAACTGGGGCGGCCCATGCTGCGTGCAACCAATACGGGCGTCACCGCTGCGATTGACCATCGCGCCAGGGTGCTGGCCGAGTTACCAATCCAGATCGAGGGTGCGCTCGACGTTCAGACTCAGGGGACTGTCGGGGTGACGCCCTTTGTGCGACTCGGCAATCTCGCCATCTTGCTGATCTGTATCAGCATCCTGGGGTTCAGTTTTCTGGCAAACAGGGCCTCAGCCCAGCGCCCGGGCGCGGGGCTTTAGAATCGCCCGAACGCATCATTTCCGCGAGAGTCCCCTCCTCATGTCTTCCGAATTAAGTTCCCTCCCCGAACGTGTCCTCTCTGGCGAGGCGCCGACCTTTCAGCAGACCATCCTGCGCCTGCAAAATTATTGGGATCAACATGGATGCGCGCTGCTCCAGCCGTATGACATGGAAGTCGGCGCAGGGACTTTTCATACCGCGACGTTTTTGAGATCGATTGGCCCCGAGCCTTGGCGGGCTGCCTACGTTCAGCCATCGCGCCGGCCGCGCGACGGGCGCTACGGCAACAATCCCAATCGTCTGCAGCACTATTATCAGTTTCAGGTCGTTCTGAAGCCCTCACCCTCGGACATCTTGCAGTGCTATCTCGGATCGCTCGAGGTGCTGGGGATTGATCTACAGGCCAACGATATTCGCTTTGTCGAAGACGACTGGGAGTCGCCAACTTTGGGCGCCTGGGGCCTCGGTTGGGAAGTTTGGCTGAACGGCATGGAGGTCACCCAGTTCACCTACTTCCAGGAAGTAGGTTCGCTGCGCTGCGAACCGATCACAGGGGAAATCACTTACGGGCTCGAACGTCTTGCGATGTACTTGCAGGGGGTTCAGAGCGTGTATGACCTCGTCTGGACCCATGGTCCAGCGGGCACCGTGACCTATCGTGACGTGTTTCACCAGAATGAAGTCGAGCAGTCGACCTATAACTTTGAACAATCTGATGCGGCGATGCTGTTTCGTCATTTTGATGAGTACGAAACTCAGGCGCGTCATCTGATCGATGCGGCACTAGCGCTTCCCGCATACGAGATGGTGATGAAATGCAGTCACACCTTTAACCTGCTCGACGCGCGGGGCGCCATTTCGGTGACCGAGCGCGCAGGCTATATCGGTCGTGTCCGAGCGTTATCGCGCGCCATTGCTCAAGCCTATTACGAATCACGCGAACGGCTTGGCTTTCCAATGCTTGGACAACGATGATCGGACAACCATGATGCACGCGGCCACACATACGACGTCCCCCCTGCTTGTCGAACTCTTTACGGAAGAACTGCCCCCGCGGGCCCTGCGTGCGCTGGGCGAAGCCTTTGGCCACGGGATTTCTGAGGGGCTGAAGTCCTGCGGACTGGTGGCGTCAGAACCACCTGCAGAAACCGAGACCGTGGTGTTTTCGACCCCACGACGTCTCGCTGTGCGTATTGATGGGGTCCGCTCGCAAGCCGAAGACCGGATGGTCGAGGTCAAGGGGCCCTCCGTCAAAGTCGGCCTTGACAGCGCGGGGCAACCCACCCAGGCGTTGATCAAGTGGGCGGAGCGCCAAGGCGCTCATTTGGACGAACTGACGCAAGGCTCAGACGGCAAGCAGGCGGTCTTTTTATGGCGTCATAAGGTCCAGGGGACCCTGTTGACGCAGGCTATCCAAGAGATCCTCGAGCAAACGCTCGCGCGCCTGCCAATCCCCAAACTCATGACCTACCAGCTCGGCGATGGCACCTCCGTGTCATTCGTTCGACCCGCGCACGGACTGATCGTACTGCACGGAAATACGATCGTCCCGGCCAAGTTACTGGGTCTTGAGGCCGGCCGGGTGACGCATGGTCATCGTTTCCAGGGTGCCACCAACCTGCGCATTGCGCATGCGGACGAATACGAGAACCGTCTCGCACTTGAGGGTCGAGTGGTGGCTTCATTCCCGGAGCGACGGGCTCGAATCAAGGCACTGCTCGAGGAACAGGCGCAGACAATCGGCGCGCATTTGTTATCCACGAATTTATTGTCCGAATCCTCGTCCGCGACGGACCCAACAACTGAAGCGTTGCTTGATGAAGTCACCGCACTGGTCGAGTGGCCACGGGTCTACGTCGGGCAGTTTGATGCGGCATTCCTGAAGGTCCCGCAAGAATGCTTGATTCTGACTATGAGAACGAATCAGAAGTACTTTCCTTTGTTCGATGATCAGGGCCAATTGCGGGCGCAGTTCCTGATAGTGTCCAACATGGACGTCGACAACCCTTCGGCGATTATTGATGGCAATGAACGCGTCGTCCGTCCGCGTCTCGATGATGCGCGTTTCTTTTACGAACAGGATCTCAAGCAATCACTCGAGTCACGTCTAGAAGGGCTTGAGCGGGTGGTGTATCACGCCAAACTCGGCTCGCAACGCGAACGAGTCGCACGTGTCGAAGCGATCGCGGCGGCGGTACTCACACAATGGGGGACGGCTCTCAGCAGGGCTGAGGGACCAACGGACGCGGCCACGATCACCCCTAGCCCCGCAAGCGTGCAGCGCGCGGCACGATTAGCCAAGTGCGACCTCATCACCGGCATGGTGGGCGAGTTCCCCGAGCTCCAGGGCACTATGGGTCGTTACTACGCACTGCACGATGGCGAAACGCCAGAAGTCGCTCAGGCCATTGAGGACCATTACCGGCCCCGCTTTGCCGGGGACGGTCTCCCCGCCAATTCGGTCGGGTTTGTCGTCGCACTGGCCGACAAGCTGGAAACGCTCGCTGGGATCTGGGGTATTGGCTTGCAACCGACCGGCGACCGCGATCCGTTTGGATTGCGGCGGCAGGCGCTTGGCGTGGTCCGCATGATGGTCGAACAGGCACTGCCTCTGGAGCTGCCTCAATTGATCAAAGCCGCATTCGAACCATTCGGAACGCTGGCCAACCCCGACGCGTTCAAGGCCGATTTGGGCGGCCTGCACGCGTTTATGCTCGACCGCTTGCGCGGTTGGTTAAGAACCTGGAAAGACGACCG
Organism: Betaproteobacteria bacterium; assembly: GCA_009922405.1. Taxonomy (GTDB): domain Bacteria; phylum Pseudomonadota; class Gammaproteobacteria; order Burkholderiales; family Burkholderiaceae_E; genus RFPW01. The sequence continues at coordinate 15,090 of RFVZ01000009.1, read as the reverse complement.
TTGGGATGCGGTTTCGATCGATGCCGCACTCGCAGTCGAAACCGCTCGGCTTGACCAGTTGCCGGCCCGACTTGATGCCTTGGTGGCGTTTCGCGCACTGCCCGAATCTGCGGCGCTGGCTGCTGCGAACAAGCGCATCGGTAATATCTTGCGCAAATCAGCCCCTGAGTTGCTGGGTCACGCTCCCAAGATCAATGCGTCTCGCCTGGTTGAACCTGCCGAAGTCGCATTGGCCCATGCACTGGCGCAGATTGAAGATGCCGTCGACGCCGACTTTGGCGCTGGTCACTACGCCGAATCACTGGCCAGGTTGGCGGCGCTGCGCGGGCCGGTCGATACATTCTTTGAAGCGGTCATGGTCATGGCCGAGGATCCTGGGTTACGCGCCAATCGACTCGCCCTTCTTGCAAGCCTCTACGCCCGGATGAATCGGGTGGCCGACCTCGCGCGCCTTGCGGTCTGATCACGATGCCGCTGCTGCTTTGTGATCGAGACGGGGTGATCAATGAAGACTCTGAGCACTACATCAAGTCGCCGGCAGAGTTCACGCCGATTCTGGGCAGCATTGAAGCCCTCGCTCGTTTGAGCCAGGCGGGTTGGCGCATCGCGGTGGTCACGAACCAATCCGGGCTTGCGCGCGGCCTTTTCACGCTGAGCACGCTCCATGCGATCCATCAAAAGCTGCATCAAATGGTTCAATCCGCGGGGGGGCGGGTGGATGCAATTTTTCTTTGCCCGCATGGCCCTGACGCAGGCTGCGCATGCCGAAAACCCGCTCCAGCACTCTTTCAACAAGCCCTGCACAGGTTCCATGTGGCCCCCAGTGACGCGCTCGCGGTGGGCGATTCATTGCGCGACCTGCAGGGCGCCGCGATTGCAGGTGTTCCTGCCGTTTTGGTTCGCACCGGCAACGGCCTCTCAACCGAGGCGCGGGCCCAAGGCGCGAGTGGAGATTTGAGCACCGATCAAGCCTTGCAGTTGCCGCCCAGTACCCAAATTTATGAGAATCTTGCGGCGCTGGCGGACACCCTTCTTCGCAAGCACTGAACGTTCTGCACCGAGCGCGTTCTGAACCGAGATTTGAACCGAGATCTGAGCCTTATGCACGCAGGTTCGCAGCCGACTCAACAAGCCAGTTCGCGAGGCGTTTTTCAAGCCATTCGATCCGCGCTTTTTTACCTGTTTCAACTTCTCACGGTCGCGCCTTTCTCCTTGCTGTGCCTGGTTTGGGCGCCACTACCGCTGCACTGGCGCTATCGGCTGACCATCCTCTGGCCACGATTGATGATCTGGGGCGCCAAAGCACTTTGTGGCGTGCGGTGGGAAGTCCGCGGATGGGAAAACCTGCCCGACCAACCGGTCGTTTTATTGAGCAAACATCAGTCGACTTGGGAGACGATGTTTTTCATCGCGCATATGCCGCGTGAGCTTGTTTTTGTGTTCAAGCGAGAGTTGCTGCGATTGCCCTTCTTTGGCTGGGGGATCGGACTCCTGAAGATGATTTCGATTGATCGCTCTCAAGGTCGGGATGCATTTGAACAAGTCGTGACGCAAGGGACCCGTAAGTTAGAGGAAGGTCGTTGGCCCATTTTGTTTCCCGAGGGCACTCGAACCAGTCCAGGCGAGCAAGGTCGCTACAAGAGTGGCGGTGCGCGACTCGCAGTTCGCGCCGGGGTACCCGTGGTGCCGATTGCGGTGAACTCGGGCGATTGCTGGCCCCGCGGGCGCATGCTCCATCCGGGTTTGGTGACGGTCTCGATTGGTGCCCCCATCGCAACAACCGGAAAGACGCCAGATGGTGTGACTCGCGAGGTCGAGGCCTGGATTGAAACAGAGATGCGTCAACTCTCACCTGCGCGCTACTCGGAGCCCTGGTCACCCGCCGCCTCGGCGGCTGCGATTCGTCGCGAACGCGCATCGCGCGCGATCGAATCGTCGAATTAGGCGCGGCTGTCTTGGGCTGGCGAGATTTCCTGACCGACCTGCTGGCGGGCCGTCCAGCGCACAGCCCCGGCACACCTGAATTTGAAACCGCTGGCCACTCAATAATACTTTCCTCGAGAACTATCAAGTACCGGTTGACGCGATCGGCCCGACGTACGATCGGTCTCCAGATCGATCCTCGTGGACTCACCGTGCGCGTGCCCCAGCACGCAGCCCATCAGGATATTGAACTGGCGTTACAGAGCAAGTCCGACTGGATCTTGCGCAAACTGGCAGAGTTGGACGAACGCGAAAAACTGGGGGCAAGGGGGGCACAAACCACTGAGCAATCCATCGGACCAGCAGGTGCTCAATCCGCCACACAATCTGCTGCAAAATCCCCCGCCGAAATCAAGGCGCTCAAGCGCCAGGCACGGACGCTATTCGCGGAACGCCTTGCGGTCTTCGAATGCATGCATGCCTGCGCGCCAGCCCGCTGGAGCCTGACTTCGGCGCGCACCCGTTGGGGAAGTTGCAGCCCGAGGGGACATGTTCGGCTGAACTGGAGGCTGATTCACTGTCCGGTACCGGTCGTTGATTATGTGATTGCGCACGAGCTTGCCCACCTGGAGGAGCTCAATCACGGCCCACGATTTTGGGCACGCGTCGAGGTGCTTTACCCAGAATGGCGCCGCGAGCGGAAAGCCCTGCGCGGATATCGACTAGACGATCGACTGGATGACCGCTAGCCGGTGTTCGCTCGCTGATCAGACAACTGATCTGCGAGCCTATCCGCCAACTGGTACCAAAGCGCCTGGGGAATTTCCTCGGCGCGCTCGGTCCCTGCGATTTCGGGTGCGGACACGCCTCGCGCAGCGAGCCACGGCAACAAGGTGCCGCGCAACATTTTTCGACGCTGCCCGAATCCGGCTGCAAGCACAGCCTCGAGTGCGCTCAGGCTGTGAACCCGAGGACTGGCCAGGGGCCGCATTCGAAAGACTGCCGAGTCAACTCGAGGCGGCGGATCAAAAGCCTGGGGCCCGACTTCAAACAAGAAATCAATGCAGTACCACGCCTGGAGCAAGACGCCGAGCCGCCCGTACGCCGCCTGTCCAGGCCCGGCAGCAAGACGCTCGACCACCTCTTTTTGCAGCATGAAATGCTGATCCTCAACGATCGACACCTGATCGATCAATCGAATCAGCAAAGGGCTCGAAATGTTGTAGGGCAGGTTGCCGACAATCCGCAGTTTGCGCTTCGGTGATGCCCTTGCAACCGACTGTTCAAACGACTGCGCAACCAACTGCCCAAAGTCAAAACTCAGCGCATCGGCTTCGTGCAAGACCAGTTGCTCGGGCGTGAACCGCCTGCGCAAGCGTGCCACCAAATCACGATCGAGTTCAACCGCATGCATCTGCGGCAGGTGGGTTAACAGGTGCTGTGTGAGTGCTGCCAAGCCGGGGCCAATCTCGACGACAAGGTCATTCTGGCGCAAGCCCATCGCCGAGACGATCGCACGCAAAACCCCCTGATCGACAAGAAAATGTTGACCGAAGCGCTTGCGCGCTTGGTGCGCACCGCTGCGTTCAGTCAAGCCGCAGTTCAACGAAGGTTTTATCGCGCAGCCGGCGCAACCATTCCTGCGCCTGCTCCTCAATCTTGCGCTCGCGAATGACATTTCGGGCGGCGATCCGTTCGCGGTCTGCGGCCGAGCCATTGCGACGCTCGTTCACCACAATGAGGTGCCAGCCGAAGGGACTTCGAACCGGTTGACTAAGTTCATTTAACGGGAGGGCCTGCATGACCTGATCAAATTCTGGAACGGTATCGCCTGGGTCCAACCAACCGAGATCGCCTCCGCGGGCAGCACTGCCATCGGCGGAGTATTGCCGCGCCAGATCCGCAAACTCAGACCGGCGCGCGAGCACGCGCTCGCGCAGTTCGTTCAGCAAACGCTGCGCTTCGACGTCACCCGAGGGGCCGCTCCCTGGACGAACCAGAATGTGGCGAGCGCGGGTCTGCACAACGGGCTTAGCGGATTCAGAAGCAGCACTGCGTTCCTCTTCGAGCCGGACGACATGAAAACCGGCGCCACTGCGCAAAGGTCCGGCGACCGTGCCGGCCGGTTTTCCCTGCAAGGCGTCGGTAAACAGGGAGGGCCAGCGGTCTACAGTTCGCCAGCCCAACGAGCCACCGCTCTCAAGGGCACCACTTGCGTCAGAAAAGGTCGCAGCCAGGCGGGAGAAATCAGCGCCAGCCCGAGCTTGACGAGCAATGTCTTCGGCCCGAAGACGCAAACGCTCAATTTGCTGTGGTCCGATGTTTTCAGACACGCCCACGAGGATCTGAGCGATCTTGAGTTCGGGCACCCGAGCCTGCCGGGATATGTTGACCTGCAAATCAACTTCGCTTTCAGCAATTTCGATCCGCGCGTCCACTTCACGCTCGCGCAAACGGGTCATCAAGATACCGTCGCGCATGTCGCTTCGAAACCGCTCAAAGGTCATGCCGTCCGATTCGAGGCGATCGCGAAACGCCGAGACGGTCAACCCGTTTTCCTCAGCCATGCGCGCGACCGCTCGCTCGATTTGAACATCTTCAACACGTAAACCGAGTTCACGAGCCGACTGGACCTGAGCGCGATCTAGAATCAGACGCTCAAGCACCTGCCGCTGAAGCTCTGCATTGTCCGGGAGGGTGACGGCCTGCTGACGCAGTTGCCGCTCGGCCATCCGAGAGCGCAGGTTCAGTTCCCCCGCAGTGATGGGTTCGCTGTTGACGATGGCGACGATTCGATCAACGGGTTGCGGCTCGGCCGACACCCCTGCTTGAAATGCGATCGCCAAAAAGGCACTGCCTGCAGACAAAAAAAGTGACTTCATTCGTAACCGAAATAACGACCGGTCGAGATCTCGCGATCCGGGCGAACCCGCCAACCTGGGATGCTTCGGCTCAATATAGCAGAGGGGTCAGAGCCGATCTTGGCCAGACCGCTTAACTCGAGCTGGAGGGAAACCGCCGTCGTCCGCGAGATGGCCGAAGTCACGTACTGTTGAAACACCACGCGAGTCGCCCAGCAGTCCTCGCGATATTCGGCACCCGCCAAGGATTCGACGAGACCCGGCTGGATTCCGGCGATTTCTGCGAGGGTCCAGTTGAAGCGGCCCAATAGATACCAGCGCTCTGAAACCGGCCACTGTGCAGACACATCGATCTGGTCCACCAGATCCCGACGATAGCGGTACGCAAGATTAACGATGTGCTCTGGGCGCGGGTTCCAGCGGGTGGCGAAGTTAAACCGGGGAACACGGGCTTCAGCCAGATTGGCCTGCATTCCGCCATCTACGGTCCACCCAGGATTAATGGTGGCGCCCCCAGCCGCGAGCAGATCTGATCGGGTGTCACTGCGCGGCGCCTCGCCCGCAATCGTGACCCGTTGTGGCTCAAAGTAAAGCCGCTGCCCGATCCCAAAGCGCAACGCCTCGCGGCCCGTCGCTGGATCGAGGAAACGGGTTAGCAAGGCGGTTGTGAGCTGGTTGACATCGGCGATTCGATCATTCCCGACAAAAGTATTATTCGAAAAAAGCTGGGCAAAATTAAAGTCGGCCTGTGCGGTATCAAAAAGCGGAAATTTCGACTGATCTCGATACGGTGTGCGCACGTAAAAAATCCGCGGCTCGAGGGTTTGAGTCCAGACCCGCTGATCGGTCCACGTCATTGGGCGCTCAAACACGAGGCCCGAATCCATCGATAGTGTTGGTAGAAACCGGTTCAGCGCCCGCGTTCCGCTCAGATCACCCGGAATTCCTGGCGTCACGACGTTCGAGTCGAGGTAGTAGGACGATGCATGGAGGCCGAGTCGCGGGACCAAGAAGGCGCCGGGGCTCCGGAAGCTCCAGGCAACCGTCGGATGGACCACCGCACGCCAACCAGCCGCCGACCCTGCGATGGGCCGCTCAAAACGGGACAGGTCAAACCCGGAGGCCAGATCAAAGCCCTTCAAATCCCGCAAATCCCAATTCGCAGCCAACTGCGGCACTCGCGAATACGGCGGGGCAGCGCGCGCTTCGAGGATGTTCTGGTAGGACGCGGCGCGCGCAAGAACGGTCCAGTCGCCCAGAGTACGGGTCAAAAAGGCTTCGCGCGGCAAACTTCGTTCGGAGGCGCCCAGGATCGAGGTCGAAAAATCTGCAAAGTAGTTATCGTCGGAGACCCCGCGCACCGTCCAGCCGCCAGACCATCCGCGCCAGTCAGAGATCTTGTTGGTTGCAGACGCGAACCAGCGATCTCGACCGGCCGAACGATCACCGGGCAAGGCTTCCAGTCGGACCTCACCGGCCTGTTCGGGTTCGAGGTACCTGAACAATCCACCGACCTGTACGCCACGTCGTGTCAGGAGGCGCGGGTAGAGGGTCAAATCTCGATTCGGCGCGAGGTCCCAGTAATACGGCGCACTGACTGAGAGGCCGGTCCGCGACGAGACCCGACCGGTCGGTAACAGAAATCCCGAATGACGCCCCTCACCAATTGGGAACGACAACTCAGGGAGTTCCATAATCGTCGTCCCAAAGAAATCGATCTTGGCATCCCGCGTGCGGGCAACGCCAGCCGGCTTGTCATAGTTCAACATGCTGGCACGAACAAACCAGGCCGGCCGTTCGGGCGTGCAGGTGCTGTAACTGGTGTCGAACATCGCGAGTTTGCCTCGACCAATAAAGTCGATGCGACGCGCCGAGCCGCGGCCCGATACAGCCGGGATCGAAAACTCGGCCCGCTCGAAATGCCCGACCATCGAATCGAGGCGCAGTTCCAACTCAGGTCCCGTGAACACAAGACCATCTCGAGCGAGCCGCACAGCCCCCGAAGCAAACGCCTCATCATCGTTTTCGCGATACGTGATCTGGTCACCTCGCAAGCGAGTGCCCCCGCGTCGCAACTCGGCGTTACCTGTGAAGACTGTTTCCTGGCCGATCCGTCCACGCACCGAGTCGGCGCGAGCAAACGCTGGTGTGGCCACGGGAGCGGGAGCCGGGGACAGTTCGGTGGCCATGCGCAGGGGGACCGATTCGACGGCGAGCAAGACCCTCGGCAGGAGCGCAAAAACGCCCGCAACAAATGCAGTGATGAGGGTCGGGAGGGCCGCGTTGTGTGGAGCAGGCATGGCGTCGCTATTATAGAGACGTGAACCAGACTCCCACTCCAATGCCCGGGCCGGATTCGAGCGCCGCCCAATCGCCTGCTCTGGCTGCCGGACCATGGCAATCGATCGCAGCCCAACCAACGCCCAGGGCTACCCTTGTGCCGCCAGCAGACGAACGCGTTGCGGCGCTGCGTCAGTGGCTCGGGGGCCTGGATTCCGCGCTTGGCCTGGACGTCGCCACCTTACGAATCGCCTCGGCCGACGCGAGTTTCAGGCGCTATTTCAGGCTGGACGGCCGGTCGAGCGAATCCGGTGCACACACGACGATGATCGCGATGGATGCGCCGCCGCCGCAAGAGGATACAAGGCCGTTTCTGCAAGCGCAGTCCCTGATGGCGCAAACGGGCCTTCGGGTGCCGGGGATCATGGCGAGCGATCCCGATACGGGCTTCATCCTTCTCGAGGATTTTGGCGACCTGACCTTGCTCGAGGCACTCCGCGCAGACCCAACCGGTCAATGGCTTCAATCACGCTACCGGGGAGCGATTGCTGCACTGGTTCGATTGCAGGCAGCGTCGGGGTCTACCACCACCGAGCTGCCCACCTATGACGGGGAACTTCTGCTCCGCGAGCTTTCCTTGTATCCAGACTGGTACGTCGCGAAGCACAAGGGAATCATTCTGAATCCACAGGAAGTCGCCCAGCTTCGAACTGGTTTTGCGCGTCTTGTGGATGGAGCACTGGCCCAAACCCAAGTCACCGTTCACCGCGACTGGCACAGCCGAAACCTGATGGTGCTGGACACTGGGTTTGAGCCGGGGGTGCTGGACTTTCAGGATGCCGTTCACGGACCGCTGACCTACGATCTGGTGAGCTTACTGCGCGATGCCTACGTCACCTGGGATGACGAGCGGGTGCTGGACTGGGCGATTCGCTACTGGGAACAGGCGCGCCAGGCGGGCATTGCGGTGCCAGAGGACTTTGGCGTTTTCTGGCGGGATTTTGAATGGATGGGGATCCAGCGCCATCTCAAAGTGTTAGGGATCTTTGCCCGTCTGCACCTTCGCGACGGCAAAGAGCGTTATCTGGCGGACCTGCCGCGGGTGCTCGATTACGTGACGAAAGCGGTCCATCGGTACGACGCGCTGGCGCCACTGGCTCGGATTATCGACCGGGTAGAAAATCGAACCCCTACGAGCGGGTTCACCTTTTGAAGCGAAGTCGCCAATGCGCGCGATGATTCTCGCGGCCGGGCGGGGCGAACGCATGCGCCCGCTCACGGACCAATGCCCTAAGCCACTTCTGCCGGTCGGGGGCAAACCGCTGATCGTCTGGCACATCGAAGCCCTGGTGGCCGCCGGTGTCCGTAAGATCGTCATTAACCATGCCTGGCTGGGCGCGCACCTCGAAGCGGCCATCGGCGATGGTTCAAGCTGGGGCGCGCAGGTTCAGTGGTCACCCGAAGGGGAGGCACTCGAGACGGCTGGCGGCATCGCCCAAGCGTTACCGTACTTGTCAGGTGGCCAAGACCCCGTGACCCCTTTTGCAGTGGTCAACGGAGATATCTGGACCGACTTCGACCGCCGCCGCCTGCCCCAGATTGCGAGCCAGCTTGTCGCTCGCGGGCTCGACGCCTGGTGTGTTCTGGTGCCCAACCCGGCCCACCACCCGGGTGGCGACTTTTTGCTAGCCGGGGACCAACTCGTATCGCAAGACCCTGAGAGCCATGCCCAGCGCCTGACCTTCTCAGGGATCGGCGTCTATCAACCCGCTCTCTTCGAAGGCGTGGCGCCAGGATCACGAGCACCATTGGCCCCCAGATTGCGGGCAGCCATCGATGCAAACCGCGCCGGCGGTGAGCGCCACGACGGCGCCTGGGTTGATATCGGTACACCCGAGCGCCTGCGTGAACTCGACTCGATACTGGCTGGCCGCTATCCATCCAACCCATCCAAATTTTCAGAACCTCAGGGAGCTTGATCCATGCACCACCCCTCCGATTCCGAACGCAGCGTCCGCGCGCACCGCAGGGCACGTCTTGCAGCCAAGATGGCCGAACAGGGCGGCGGGGTTGCCGTCTTGCTGACAGCGACTGAAAAAATGCGCAATCGCGATGCGGACTACCCCTTCCGCTTTGACAGCCATTTTCATTACCTGTGTGGATTCACCGAGCCAGAGTCTGCACTGGTACTGATCGCGACAGCCGACGGTGGACACCGATCGATACTCTTTTGTCGTGAGCGCGACGCCGAGCGCGAAACCTGGGATGGTTTGCGCTTTGGGCCCGATGGGGCGCGCGAAGCCTTCGGCATCGAGCATGCACAGCCCATCTCGACACTTGACGAGACGATGACGAGCCTGTTGGCCAACTGCCCAGCAATCTGGGTCGCACTCGGGAGCGAACCCGCTCTAGACGCACGGATCAGCCGCTGGCTGGGCGCTGTTCGGGCCCAATCGCGCGCAGGAGTCAGTGCACCGTCGAATGCCATCGACGTTCGATCTACGATCGACGAGATGCGCCTCATCAAAGATGCACTCGAAATTGACACGATGCGACGGGCTGCCGTGATTTCGGCCGATGCACACAAACGCGCGATGCGCACCACCCGGCCGGGGCAATTTGAGTATCAGGTCGAGGCCGAGCTACTGCATGAATTCCGCAGTCGAGGCGCTCAATCGGTTGCCTACGGTTCGATTGTGGCAGGTGCTGAGAATGCCTGCATCCTGCACTACCGCGACAACGATGCAAGGTTGCGCGCTGGCACCCTGCTGCTGATTGATGCCGGTTGTGAAGTTGATGGATATGCATCAGACATCACCCGGACTTTTCCGGTCGATGGGCATTTCAGCGGTCCGCAGCGCGCCATCTATGACATCGTGCTGGCCGCGCAGCATGCTGCTATTGCGGCGACGGTCCCCGGTGCACGATTTATCGATCCGCACGATGCCGCAGTTCGGGTTCTGACCCAGGGTTTGATCGACGAGCACTTGATTGCAGGACCGGTTGACGATGCCATCGCACAGGCAACATACAAGCGTTTTTATATGCACCGGACCGGTCACTGGTTAGGCATGGACGTGCATGACGTCGGCGATTACCGCGAGTCGAACAGCCCCTGGTCTGACCCTGAGATGGGACAAAACGCGGGACAAAATGCGGGACACCCCTCCCAGGAACGCCCCTGGCGGACGCTGCAACCGGGCATGGTGCTGACGATCGAACCTGGTCTCTATATTCGGGCGGCCGACGATGTTCCAGCCGGTTTTCATGACGTCGGAATCCGGATTGAGGATGACGCCTTGGTGACCTCAACCGGTTGCGAGATCCTCACGGCTGGCGTACCGACTGCGGCGGACGCAATTGAAGCGCTCATGGCGGAGGGCAGGCGCTCCCCCCGATGAGGACCGAGATTCAGATCCGCGGTGCGGGCCCGGTCGGTTTGGCGTGCGCGTTGTTTTTAGCCCGCCACTGGCCTGATCCGAGCGCGATCGAGATCACGACAGCCGATCACGCAGCGCCTGGCTTAGCACAGCGCCCTCTCGCGATTTCCGCAGGATCGCGTCGACTGATTGAACGTATCGCTCAATTTCCAGTCGAAAGCGGTCCGATCAACACCGTCGAAGTGGCGTTGAGTGGCCACTTAGGGCGGGTCCGGATTCCAGCCCGTGACCTGCAATGCACCCGTTTGGGGAACTTAGTGCGGCACGGCGCGCTGGTCGAGTGTCTCGAGGCCGCACTCGCGGGTAGCGGCGTTCGACGCGTTGTTCGACGTGTCGTTAGCGAGCCGAGTGACGCCATTCAATCCGAGCCTGGCATCTTGTTGATTCATGCCGATGGCGATCCAGGGCCAGAGGCCAAGGTTCGCGATTTTGGCCAGGCCGCCTTGTTGGCCGAAATCAGACTGAGCGGGTGGAGCCAGGGCAAGGCGCTCGAGCTTTTCACGCCTGGAGGCCCGCTGGCGATTTTGCCCCTTCCAGAGCAACACCATTGGGCTCTGGTTTGGTGTGCGCCCGGGGCCATCACGCAACAACGGTTTCAGGCACATTCAGAAGACTGTCGTGACGCGCCGACTGGTCTGCTGACGAGTGAGCTGAGTAAGATTCTTAGCGCTGCTATGGGGACAGGCATCAAAGTCCACGATCTCGAGCACTGTCAGGTCATGCCGCTGCGTCGTCGGACACGAGAACGATTGATCGACCCTGACCCGTCGCAACCGCAAGTCTGGATCGGGAATGCCGCTCAAACACTTCACCCAGTCGCTGGCCAGGGGCTTAACCTAGGGCTGCGCGACGCCCACGAGCTCGCCCAGCAACTCAGTCACTGGCGCCTGGTGGGTGCCGGGAACCTCGCTGGACAACATCGTACAAACTCCCACGGACTTGTTCATGCGCTCAGGCAATACGAAAGGGCGCGCCGAAACGATCGGGCATTGATGGTGCGCATGACAGACACCCTGGCGTCGGTGTTCACGGTGCCTTCCCTTGCGCCAATCCAGTCTGCGGTCCTGGCGGCGCTCGACCTCAGTCCGCCACTGCGCCGTTCGCTCGCCCGCACATTCGCACAGTAAAAAACCCGCGGCCACCCAAGCATCTCATCCGATACAATCCACCCCCCGAGCAACCGGTCAAATCCGTTGCACGCGCACCCTTTCATGCAAATCGGTCGATACCTCCTCCCCAACCGTGTTTTTGTAGCGCCCATGGCGGGCGTGACAGACCGGCCATTTCGGCAGCTTTGTCGCGCGCTCGGCGCGGGCTATGCGGTGTCGGAGATGGCCGCCTCGAACCCCCGCCTGTGGGATAGCGTCAAGACCACCCGCCGAATTAACCACGAAGGCGAAATGGCGCCGCGCGCTGTTCAATTAGCCGGCGGCGAGCCGAACATGCTGGCCCTCGCTGCGCGCTTCAATGTCGAGCGCGGCGCTCAGATCATCGATATCAACATGGGATGCCCGGCGCGCAAGGTTTGTAATGTGGCGGCGGGAAGCGCCCTGCTCGCTGACGAACCGCTCGCGATTCGGATTGTTGAGGCGGTAGTCGCAGCGGTCGGACAGGGGCCTGATGCCGTTCCCGTGACGGTCAAAATGCGGACGGGCCCGCGGCCCGATGCCCGCAATGCAGTGCGCCTCGCAAAAGCATTTGTGGACGCTGGGGCGGCCATGATCACCTTGCATGGCCGTACCCGCGCCTGTGGGTTTCGGGGCGCGGCCGAATACGAAACCATTGCAGAAGTCAAAGCGGCGTTGCATGGCGCCCGGCAAGTACCGGTGGTCGCCAACGGCGATATACAGACCCCACAACAGGCGCTCGACGTCCTCTCAAAGACCGGAGCCGATGCGGTCATGATCGGCCGCGCGGCCCAGGGACGGCCCTGGATTTTTCGCGAAATCCTTGGGTTTATCGATCGGGGTGAAATCATTGCCCCCCCGTCTCTGCCCGAGATCCGCAGCCACCTGAAGCAACACCTGCTGGATCATTATCAGTTTCATGGCGAATACAGCGGCGTTAGAACCGCTCGAAAACATATGGGCTGGTACAGTCAGGCTTGGCATGGCGGTCAGGCCCTACGTGAGCGTTTCAATCAGCTCGAGTCTGCTGAAGACCAGCTTGCACTGATTGACACCTGGTTTTTAGAGGCTGCTGATCGGGCTGATCCGTCCCCCGATGAACTGCTTATCTCTGGCTCTACCTGCCGGTCCCGCCCCAATATCAATTGACCCTCTGGTTTTTTTTACCCCATGCTGCACCCAGACCCCGGAACCAACCAACCATCGATCGATGAGTCCGTTGCATTCAATCTGCAGAAGTATTTTCGGGATCTTGACGGCTCGCACCCCAGCGCCATTTACGAGATGGTCCTTCGCGCTGTTGAACGCCCAATGCTTGAAGTTGTGATGAAAGAAGCGGCCGGCAACCAGTCGCGCGCGAGCGACCTTCTTGGTATCAACCGAAATACCTTGCGCAAGAAACTTCAACAGCATGGCTTGCTTTGAGATGGTTGTTCTGAAATGGACGCTGTGAAATGAGCACCCAAGCCGTGACCCCAATCCGCCGCGCACTTCTCAGCGTGTCGGACAAGACCGGCGTGATCGAACTCGCGAAGGGACTTGCGGCCCGCGGCGTTCAGTTGGTCTCGACTGGCGGCACTGCAAAATTGCTCGCAACCGCCGGCATCAAGGTCACCGAAGTCGCTGAGCTCACGGGCTTCCCGGAAATGCTCGATGGTCGGGTTAAGACCCTGCACCCCAACGTGCACGGGGGTCTGCTGGCTCGACGTGAAGTCCCCGAGCACTTGCAAGCACTCGAGGCCCATCGGATCGACCCGATTGATCTGCTCGTGGTGCAACTTTATCCGTTCGAAGCCACGGTCGCTCGCCCAGGCTGCACGCTCGATGATGCGATTGAGAATATCGATATTGGTGGCCCTGCGATGATTCGCTCAGCTGCCAAGAACTGGCGTGGCGTTGGTGTTCTGACCGACGCCAGGCAATACGAATCGGTGCTAACCGAGATCGATGCCTGCGGTGGGCTCACCGACCCCACCAGGTTTTCTCTGGCGGTCGCGGCCTTCAACCGAATCGCAAATTACGATGCGGCGATCAGCGACTACCTAGCCTCGATTCAACCGGACGGCACACGCTCGATGTTCGCGAGCCAGGCCAATGGCTCATTCGTCAAGTTGCAAGACCTACGCTACGGCGAAAACCCCCACCAGCAGGCCGCCTACTATCGCGACCTCTATCCAGCACCCGGATCGCTCGTGACCGGACATCAGGTGCAGGGCAAAGAACTCTCTTACAACAACATCGCTGATGCCGACGCGGCCTGGGAATGTGTCAAGAGCTTCTCGGAGCCGGCCTGCGTCATCGTCAAGCATGCCAACCCGTGCGGTGTCGCGATTGCACCAAGCTGCGCGCAGGCCTACGCGCGCGCGCTCGCCACAGACCCAACGAGTGCCTTTGGCGGAGTCATTGCGTTTAATCGCCCCCTCGATGGCGCAGCCGCAACGGCAGTCGCTGGTCAGTTTGTCGAGGTGCTGATAGCGCCGTCGTTTAGTCCCGAAGCCCTTCGCGTATTTGCCGCCAAGCCCAATACGCGCCTGCTCGAGATTTCGCTGAACGGAGTCAATGCGGACGGTCCGAACGATTGGATACGTGGTCGCAATCTGATCGACGTGAAGCGTGTTGGATCGGGGTTATTGATGCAGACCGCCGACAACCGAGAAATCGTCGCGGCCGACCTCAACGTGGTGACGCAAACTGCGCCAACCCCTGCACAGCTGCAAGATTTGCTCTTCGCCTGGCGAGTTGCCAAGTACGTAAAGTCAAATGCCATTGTGTTTTGTGCCGATCAGGCCACCGTGGGGATTGGTGCAGGCCAGATGAGTCGAATCGACTCGGCTCGAATTGCCGGGATAAAGGCTGCGCACGCCAATCTCAAACTGGCTGGTTCGGTGGTCGCGAGCGACGCTTTTTTTCCGTTTCGGGACGGCCTCGATTTGGTGGCTGACGCCGGCGCGATTGCGGTCATCCAGCCTGGGGGTTCAGTCCGGGACGAAGAGGTGATTGCGACTGCTAATGAACGGGGCATCGCCATGGTGTTTACTGGGGTACGACACTTCAGGCATTGATCGCACCCTGGATTGAGGCCTGATTGAGGCCTAATTGACGCCCGATTGATGCCTGATCGACGCCGGGGCCCGCCGACCGGTATGCTTTGACCCCATGCGCATCCTCGGAATTGACCCCGGCTTATTGCGTACGGGCTTTGGCATCGTCGAACGCTCGGGCAACCAGGCTCGACACGTCGCCCATGGCGTGATTCGTATCCCGTCGAACGCCGATCTGCCGCTGAGGCTCAAGGCGGTTTTTGAAGGTATTCAGACCGTCATCCGCGAGCATCATCCGGACCACTCCGCGATTGAGGAAGTCTTCGTCAACGTCAATCCCCGCGCAACCCTGCTGCTCGGTCAGGCACGGGGCAGCGCCATTGCGGCCCTCACTGCGGCCGATCTGCCCGTAGCGGAG
>RFVZ01000080.1 GCA_009922405.1 Betaproteobacteria bacterium | reverse complement strand
GGATCGGTCGGTCGGGCGCAGCAAGGGCGTCTGCACATTTGTGATGAACAGGGCGATGCGTTGCCCCCGGGGGCTACCGGACTGGTCTACTTCTCCGACGGGCCTGAATTTTCGTATCACAAAGACCCTGAGAAAACCGCGCAAAGTCGAAACACACTTGGATGGTCAACCCTTGGAGATATTGGATATCTCGATCCTGAGGGCTATCTGTATCTGGTGGATCGCAAGGCGTTCATGATCATTTCTGGCGGGATCAATATTTATCCGCAGGAAGTTGAAAACGTACTGATCGATCATCCGCAGGTGCTCGACGTCGCCGTGGTTGGAGTTCCCGATGAGGACCTCGGTGAATCGGTCAAGGCGGTTGTGCAGTTGGTCGATCCACTCGACGCGAATGCTGCGTTATCGGAAGAGCTCATCGCTTTTTGTCGACAACGGTTGGCCTCCTTCAAGTGTCCCAAAAGTATCGACTTTGATCCTGCATTACCTCGGCATCCGACCGGGAAGCTTTACAAACAGCGTGTTCGCGATCGGTATCGTTAACGCTCACGCCAACGCCAACGCCAACGCTCACTCAAGCTCTGCCGACTCCGACTCCGACTCCGACTGCTACCGAGAGGCATGCCCCGGCGGTCCGCCTCAACTGGGCAACAATCCGCCCTCGGACGCCCTCAACTCCTCGGTCAGCCAATCGACCAGTCGCTGCGCATCTGGTCGCCGGGCGAGATGCGGCGCAGTCCAAATGCACAAACGGTTTGCACCGGGCACAAAACCTAGAGGGGCCACTAGAGCCCCGCTATTGAGGTCATCTCGAACAAGCATTCGCGGAACATTGGCCATCCCCAAACCACATTTAGCGGCCTGAATCAGCAAGTAGAAATGCCCAAAAACTTCGTCGATGCGAAACGGGTCGTGGCTCGCGCCCGAACTGCTGGCCCAGTCGGCCCATGCACTGGTGCGAGTGCGCGAAACCATGAGTCTGGCTGTCGACAAGTCGTCGATCGTTCGGATCTTCAGAGTTTGCAAGTAACTGGCTGAGCATACGGGTCCAACCCACTCGGTGCATGCGTCCGTACGGATCGCATCTTTCGGTGCCTCGATTGAAGATAAGCGCAAGGCAACCCCCACGTGGTCACGCGTGAAGTCAACCGGGCCGTAGCCCATATTGAAGCGCAACTCTATGCCTGGATGCGCATCGTGAAAGCGTGTGAGCCTGGGAAGCAACCAAAACATCATGATTGATTCAGAGCATGACAACGTGAGTGGTCCGGGCTTGACCTGCTCAATGGTTGTTTGAATCAACCCGAACGCTCGCGTCAACCCATCGGCTAGACGCTGGCCTTCCGCAGTGGTGTTCGTGCCATGGGCATTACGACTCAGCAAAGTCACGCCCAGGCTGTCCTCCAACATGCGGATGTGTCGACTCACCGCGCCATGGGTGACGGACAGTTCATCAGCCGCACCAGTAAAGCTTTTTAAACGCGCGGTGGATTCGAATGCTCGAAGGGCATTCAACGAGAGTCGTGGGGTTTGCATATTCACCTTCTAAAAATCGGGTTTTCCCTCAATTATTGTGATTTTTCCTAACAATAAAATGAAATTTTATCGTTTGATTTGAGGATAAATAATTTTTACGATGGGAGAAACCTAGAGATTTACTCACAAAAGATGTCAGCCAGCCGCCCGCGCGCCGAATTCACAGCTCGCTACTTTGTCGAGAGTTCGGTGCCGTCTGACCAAGTGGCGGAAGTGATCTCTGGTGAGCAGTCGAGCGGCACGTTTCTCTCTTTGCCGGGCGAAACCGAACAGCTCAAAGATCGTTCTCGCGCTCGTGTGACGCAGATCGAGACCTTGGCACCTGCGGTAGCACCCACACTCGCGAGTGCGCTCGTCGATCGAAATGGCGCAGCCGGTCCGTTTTATCGGGCACACATCGACATTGCGTTTCCGATTGAAAACGTCGGCATCAATTTGCCTTCTTTGCTGGCCTCAGTGGCCGGCAATTTGTTTGAACTGGGAGAAGTCACCGGTTTGCGTTTGCTCGACATCGAGTTACCCGAAGCCTATGCCCGACAGTTTCCTGGTCCGGCCTTTGGCATTGAGGGTACAAGGCAGTCGGCGGGTGTCCATGACCGTCCGATCATCGGGACGATCATCAAGCCCAGTATCGGTCTGACGGCTCAACAAACGGCTGATCTGGTCAACGATCTGTGCACGGCCGAAATTGATTTCATCAAAGATGATGAATTAATCGCGGACCCGCCTTATGAATCTTTCATGGCGCGCCTAAATCATGTCATGCCTGTCTTGCATCGCCATGCTGATCGCTTGGGCAGGATGCCGATGTACGCCTTCAACATCAGCGGCGCTATTGACGATGTGCTACGACGACACGATGCCGTGGTCCAAGCCGGTGGCACCTGCGTCATGGTTAGTGTTAACTGGATGGGTTTTGCAGGGGTGGAACATCTACGCAAAAACAGCAGCCTGCCGATCCACGGTCACCGCAATGGTTGGGGCGCCCTCACCCGCCACCCTGGCCTTGGTTTTTCATTTGAGGCCTACCAAAAACTGTGGCGATTGGCTGGCGTCGACCATCTTCATGTCAATGGTCCAAGAAGCAAATTTTGGGAAGCAGATGACTCGGTGATCCGATCGGCTCAAGCCTGTCTGATGCCGTTTGCAGGCGTCTCAACCGTGATGCCCGTATTTTCCTCGGGGCAATGGGCAGGTTTGGCGCCACAGATCCACCAACAAGTAAAGTCGGTCGATTTAATGCATTTGGCGGGTGGCGGCATTATCGGCCACCCTGATGGGACGGCTGCGGGCGTGCAAAGCATGCGCCAGGGCTGGGAAGCGGCGATCCAGGGCGTTGATCTCAGCACCTACGCGCAAAGCCGTCCCGAACTCCGGCGGGCCATAGCCCATTTTCAGGGGTCGAAGTCATGAGCGCCCAGAGGTCCGCTTTGCGGCTGGCCTTCTACGGCGATGACTTCACTGGCAGCACCGATGCGCTTGAGGTGCTCACGTTTGCAGGCTACCGTTGCGCGTTGTTCTTGGAGCCGCCCAGTATCGAAATGCTGGAAAGTCTTGGGCCGTTTGATGCGATCGGAATCGCCGGAAACAGCCGCGCCATGACGCCGCAAGACATGTTGTCTGCGCTCCCCCCGATCTTTGAGGCACTGGCCAAGATGCCTGTGCCGATCGTCCATTACAAGGTTTGCTCTACGTTTGATAGCGGCGCCGAGATTGGCAGCATCGGCAACGTCATGGACTTGTGTCGAGCGTCATTCGGCGATGGGTTGATTCCCGTGGTGGCCGCCACGCCGGCGCTGGGACGGTACTGCGTGTTTGGCCATTTGTTTGCGAGATCTGGCACTGATGGGCAGGTTTACAGACTCGACCGCCACCCGATCATGATGAATCACCCAGTCACGCCGATGACTGAGTCGGATCTCAAAGTGCATCTTGGAGCGCAGACCAATCAACGAATTGCGGGCATCCCCTGGCTCCATCTCGAGTTGAGCAGAGAGATCCTCGACCACGAAGTTGACCAGATCGAGGCTTCAGGCGCGGACGCGTTATTGTTCGATGGCACCACAGCACAACACCTGACCGAAGTTGGCCGTCAACTCGAGCGCCTTGCGCACGAGCGGATTAAAGGGAAAAAGGGGAACAAGGGGAACGAAGGGGGCAAGCCCCTGTTTGCGGTGGGGTCCTCTGGCCTCGAATATGCACTCACTCAATGGTGGCGCGCACGGGGCGACCAACAAGCAATCGAAGCACCGCAGCAGTGGGCACCTATCGAACCGGTCGCGCAGGTACTCGCGGTATCAGCCAGCGCCTCGGCGTTATCTGCACTACAAATTGACGCGGCCATTGAGGCGGACTTTGTGGAACTGGCCATCAATGCCAAAGACCTCATTGCCGGGAAGGACACGACGGGCGCTTATCAAGAACTCAGGCAATCCGCCCTGGCCCACTTGCGCGCTGGCAAAAGCGTCATTCTGCACACAGCGCGGGGCAATCAGGACGAACGCATCTCGGACCTGGTCAGAGCCTGTCAGGGGGACGGGCTCTCCTTTGGGCAAGCGCGACTCCAGGCTGGCTGGCAACTTGGTCGATGCCTAGGGCGCCTAACCGAAGATCTGGGCCCCCAAGCCCTAGAGGTGGTGGCCCGTATTTCGCCAGGTGTACCGCTGTGCAAGTTGCGAGCAGATCAACCTCATTTGCGTTCGATGCAGGTCGCACTCAAGGGCGGCCAAATGGGCCTTCGTGATTTTTTTGTAACTGCAAAGCAGGGCCATGCCTAATTCATTTTTTACAGCAACCAAGGAGACGCCAGAATGAAAACGATCAACCGCCGCCAAACGATGCTTGGCATGGCTGCCGCGGCATTACCGGGCTTAGGCTTGCCACGCATTGGACATGCCGCACCCTTGGTCTACCGGTTCGGCACCAACGTTCCAGCCACTCACCCGCTAAACGTGAGGGCGGTAGAGGCCAGCGAACGAATTTCAGCTGAGACCAACGGCCAGGTACAAATCAATATCTTCCCCAACAACCAACTCGGTAGCGATGCCGACATGCTGAGCCAGCTCCGCGCTGGCGGACTGGATTTCTTTACCGTGTCCGGGGTGAATGTGCTGTCGCAACTGGTGCCAGTAGCGTCCCTGTGGGGGGTGGGGTTCGCATGGTCTAGTGATGATGCTGTGCACAAGGCCCTTGATGGTGAATTAGGCGTTTATCTGCGTGCGCAGTTCCCCAAGGTCGGCCTGATGGCGATGAATACGATCTGGAGTTCTGGCTTTCGTCATGTGACCAACAACGTTCGACCGATTAATACGCCGCAGGATTTAAAGGGCCTGAAGATGCGTGTCCCGGTGAGTGCGCTGTGGACTTCGCTGTTCAAAAACCTGGGGGCGTCACCGGTGTCGCTGAACTTTGCGGAGGTCTATTCGGCCCTACAAACCAATGTAGTGGACGGGCAAGAAAATCCCTTTGCGATCATCTCGGTAGCCAAATTGTACGAGGTGCAAAAGTACTGCTCGCTGACCAACCACATGTGGGACGGCTGGTGGTGCATGACGAACCAAAAAGTGTGGGACAAGATCCCCGCGAATTTCCGACCCATCATCGAAAAGCACCTCAACCGTTCGGCCATGGACATGCGGGCCGATGGCTTGCGCCTCAATTCATCGCTACGTGCTGAACTGGCCGGCAAAGGCCTCGTGATTAACGAACCAAAGCTGGACGCGTTTCGCGAGACGCTGGTCAAGTCAGGGTTTTACGAAGAGTGGCACAAGCGTTTTGGCGAAGAGGCCTGGGCCATGCTGGAGAAGCACACCGGCAAGCTTGGGTGATTTAGATGTCCCAATCACCCTCCCCTCCGAGAGTGGCCCTGGTGACGGGCGGGGCCAAAGGCATCGGCGAAGAAGTTTGCCGACGGGTTGCAGCTCGCGGACTGAAAGTTTGGATTGCGGATCTGGACATGGTCAATGCCCGTAACCTGGCGGCTGAACTTCAAAGCCAAGGCGCCAGCGCCGAAGCCATTGAACTGGACGTTAGCCGACCCGAATCGGTCAATGCAGTCTTCGCGCAAGTTGAAGCTGTCGATGGTCGTTGCGATGTGCTCGTGAATTGCGCAGGCATCGCCAAAGTTTTCCCGTTCCTCGACTTTCCGCTGGACAACTTTGTAGCGACCATGGCGGTCAACGTGACCGGTACCTTACTTTGCGCCCAGCATGCAGCGCGGTTGATGGTTCGACATCAATGGGGACGGATTGTGAATGTGGCGTCGGTCGCGGGTTTGCGTGCAGTGGGTTCAGGGCGTACCGCCTACGGGACGTCTAAAGGGGCAGTCGTGGCATTGACTCGCCAGATGGCGGTCGAATTAGCCGAGCATGGCGTAACGGCCAACGCGGTCTGCCCGGGTCCGGTCGATACCCCGATGACGCGCGAACTGCACACCGAACAATTTAAACGGGAGTATTCCGAAGCCATCCCAATGGGTCGATACGGCACCACCGCTGAAATTGCCGCTGCGGTGATGTATTTCGTCAGCGAAGAGGCCACCTACACCACAGGCATTGCCATGCCGGTGGATGGAGGCTTTCTGGCATCAGGGGCACGTGGTCTATGAGCATCGGACAACTTCAAGATCAAATAGCCATTGTCACGGGCGGTGCCTCGCCTCGCGGGATCGGTTTTGCAATTGCGAGCCGTTTTGCCCAGGAGGGTGCGACGGTGGTTATTCTTGATTTGGACGCAGGCGCGGCGCAGCATGCTGCCAATCTGATCGGGCAACAGCACCTAGGCCTTGCCTGTGATGTGCGGAATGAGAATCAGGCAAACCAGACTGTGCGCCAAGTGCTTGACCGTTACGGGCAGGCTGATGTCCTCGTGAACAACGCCGGAGTCAGCCAATCACAGCGACTGCTGTCGAGCACGCAAGAAGACTACGACCTCGTGATGGATGTCAGTGTACGGGGCAGTTTCAACATGAGTCGCGCGGTGGTCCCGCATATGCAGAGCCGACAACGAGGCGCCATCGTGTGCATGGGTTCGGTAGCGGCGCAACGCGGAGGAGGCATTCTGGGAGGGCCTCATTACTCGGCCGCCAAAGGTGCACTGCAATCTTTAGCAAAGGCCATGGCGCGCGAACTGGCACCGGATCGCATTCGCGTGAACGCCATCGCCCCGGGCATGGTGGACACCGACCTGTTGCTTGGGAAGATTGACGACGAAGGTAAGCAGCGCGTGGCACAAACCATCCCGCTCGGGCGTCTTGCCCAAGCCTCGGATATCGCCAATGCCTGCCTATTTTTGGTCTCAGATCAGTCGGCTTACATCACCGGTCTGGTGTTGGACGTCAGCGGCGGCCTGCACATCCACTGACAGGAGAGAGACTCTGTGACCCCGTCCGCGGAAACTGAACAATCGCTGGTGCTTCCCAACACAGACCAAGAACAGGCGGTTCGACGACAGCTTTCGGCCTTAATGATGCCGCTTGAAGCGCTGTCCGCCTTGTTGATGATCGTCATCATCGGCTTGTTACTCACGGCGGTCCTCACACGCTATGTCTTTTCGCAGCCCCTGATCTGGGTTGATGAAATCGTCTCGCTGTCGTTCATTTGGGTCACCATGATTGGCGCCGCTCTGGCGATGCATCGCAATGAGCATCTGCGCTTGACGATCGTCGTCGAGCGGTTGCCCACGGCCTGGC
This sequence comes from Betaproteobacteria bacterium, assembly GCA_009922405.1. Taxonomy (GTDB): domain Bacteria; phylum Pseudomonadota; class Gammaproteobacteria; order Burkholderiales; family Burkholderiaceae_E; genus RFPW01. Next base: position 2,930 of record RFVZ01000080.1, on the reverse strand, counting down.
GTCCCTACGTTCAGGGTTTTGCGCTGGCTTCGGTGGGTGCCTTCCTAATCGCTCTGATCCCGTATGCGCTGGAATACACGCAGGAGGAATGGGTGATCCGCACACCGGCTCTGGATATGCCCAATGCATTTCGAGTGGCCGCCATTCCATTTGGACTCACTGCCATGCTGGCCGTGGTCTTAACCTATGCCTCGAGGACGATCCCGATACGCCCGTTGCTCATCGCTGCCGCGCTGGTCGGTGCGCTGAGCGCCCTGGGTTTTGGGCTGAGCGACGTCCTACCCGAGCTCGGCAGCTGGAATATGCTGATTTTCTTGGTCGGCATCGTTTCTGTGGGCTTGGTGGCAGGCGTGCCCATTGCGTTTTGTTTTGGTCTTGGCGCTTTGAGCTATCTCGCTTTTACGACCCACGTGCCGCTGCTCATCGTGGTGGGCCGGATGGACGAAGGGATGTCTAGCATCATTCTGGTGTCGGTACCGATCTTTGTGCTGCTGGGGTGCGTGCTCGATGCTACGGGTATGGGTAAGGCCATTGTGGATTTTTTGGGCACCCTAATTGGACACCTAAAAGCAGGTATGTCCTACGTGCTGTTGGGTTCGCTGTTCATCGTATCGGGCATATCGGGCTCCAAGGTTTCCGACATGGCCACGGTAGCGCCGGCGCTCTTTCCGGAAATGAAGCGGCGCGGCAACAAGCCCAAAGAAATGGTCGCTTTGCTAGCCACCGGCGCAGCCATGGCAGATACCGTTCCGCCGAGCATCGTGCTCATCGTTTTGGGGTCGGTCGCTGGCGTATCGATTGCGGGCCTCTTCCAAAGCGGATTCGTGGTGGCGGGCGTGCTCTTATTGTCTCTATTGGCACTGGCTCGCTGGAAAGCGAGGCATGAGCAGACCGAGGGCGCCAAGCGCGCCCCTGTCAAGGTCATGTGGCGTTTCCTTGTCTTGGCGGCACCGGCTTTAGTCCTGCCCTTCCTGATCCGAAGCGCAGTGGGTGGGGGGGTCGCCACCGCGACTGAGGTATCCACAATCGCCGTGCTTTACGCCCTAGTGATCGGGCAAGTGATGTATGGCGGCATCGGGCTAAGAAAGTTCTATGACATGCTGACCGAGACTGCTGCGCTGTCGGGCGCCATTTTGCTGATCCTTGGCGCGGCATCCGCCATGGCCTGGGCCATTACACAGAGCGGGATTGTTCAAAAATTGTCGCTGTTCCTGACCACCCTGCCCGGCGGACAGGCGGCATTTTTAGCGGTCACGGTACTGGTATTCCTGATTCTCGGATGTCTACTCGAGGGCTTGCCTGCCGTACTCTTACTAGCCCCGATCATGTTCCCGATCGCCAAAAAGCTTGGGATTAACGACATCCATTATTCGATGGTGATTGTTTGTGCCATGAACATTGGGCTCATGATGCCGCCCATCGGTGTCGGCTTTTATGTGGCGTGTCGTATTGGCGATGCCAAGCCAGATGAGGTGATGATGGCCATCTGGCCCTACCTGGTCGCTTTGCTTCTGGGGGTGGTTCTTATCGCCGCATTCCCAATCATTTCGACGATCGCAATTTAGGCGTTTTGATCATCAATCGTTGCTAGGAACGTCGCGGAACGCCATCTTTTACGGGTTGAACCTCTTCAAACCCACCCCTGACGCCATTCCTCCTGATTGCGCAGGTCATGCCAATCGATGCGCTGAACCTCTTTGGAATAGACGGCTTCGATTTCAATCCACTGAACCATCTCTCCGGGAACTTCCGGCTGGATGACTTTCGAAACCAGGAAATGCTTGTCTTTTCGAGATTTTTCATAAAAATGCTGGGGTTTATTCGCGAGCCAGCTCACAAAAGTCGAGATCTCAGGATGCATCAGAAGTCGCTCGATCGAGTTGTACTCTCGAGCCAGTTCCGTTTCAGATAAGGATGCGTGAATCTTCTTATGGCAGATACGATGCAACAGAACAGTCTCCCGGCCGCCCTTAGACCGTGGAATGAGATGGTGTGCTTCCTGTTCTGATTTGGGGAGCGCCCGGGCGCAAAGGCAGCAGATTATTTCAAGCGGCGGCGCCTGAAATTTCCTCGCTTCGAGCCTGTCTGACATTAGCCGACGTATACGACCCATCTTTGTTCCATCAAAGAACCTCAGTCACCATGATCAGCTGACAGGGGTCATTTTATTCGCGCCGGCGGATCCTGACTCTCCCCCCCATCGGTAATATGGCTGACATAAACGCATCAAAGCCGACCTAGCCACTCTTCAAGTCCAACCGTGACACCAACACCTGCCCCGCTGCCTCAACCAAAGTTTGATCAGTTTTACAAGCACGCTGAACTGACCACCCTTCTCAAGGAATTTGCCGAGGCCAGACCCGATTTACTGGAATTACGTGAATTAGGCCGCAGCCACGAGGGCCGACCGATCTGGTTGTTGGTCATCACCCGCAAATCCACTGGCATTGACGAAGACAAACCTGGGTTCTGGGTCGACGGTAATATCCACGCAGCCGAACTCACTGCCAGCACGGCTTGTTTGTATTGGCTCGACCAGTTGGTCCGGCAGGACGGCAACGACGCGCAGGTCACCGAGTTGCTCAGTACCCGGGTCATTTATCTAGTTCCGCGACTGAACCCGGATGGCGCAGAACTCGCGATGGCCGAACGGCCGCGACATATTCGGTCGTCGACCCGTCCCTACCCCTGGGACGAAGCCCCTGTTGATGGGCTCACTGTTGAAGATATGGATGGCGACGGTCGGATTCTGATGATGCGTATCCAGGACCCCCATGGCGGCTGGAAAGTGAACCCTGATGAACCAAGGTTACTGACGCCACGCCTGCCAGGCGAATTTGGTGGAGTCTATTACCGTGTTATCCCGGAAGGGAGCCTGCAGCATTTTGACGGCATCACGATCAAACCCAATCCGGATATCGAAGGCTTGG
>RFVZ01000079.1 GCA_009922405.1 Betaproteobacteria bacterium | reverse complement strand
GTCCGCTGATATCAGCACGGCGCAGACGCTATTCGTGCGCAGCGTCATCGGAATAATCATTGTCAGCAGTCTGATTTTCCGAAAGGGCGACTTGTCGCTTTTCAGGACAAAGAGGATCGGTCTTCATGTGGGCCGGGGGCTGTGCCATTTCGTTGGCCAGTATGGTTGGTTCGTGAGCATTGGTTTATTGCCGCTGGCGCAGGTCTTTGCGCTCGAATTTACGACCCCTCTTTGGACTCTGATTATTGCGTCCATTTTTCTCAAAGAATCACCAACGCTGAAGAAGGCTGCGGCCATTGTCCTGGGTTTCGGGGGGGTCTACCTGATCCTTGATCCGGGTCGAGACATCATCGATCCGGCCTCGTTAATCATGATCGTCGCCGCGATTTTCTTTTCCCTGACCTTTGTTTGTTCGAAGGCGCTGAGTCGCACCGAGCATCCACTCACTGTTTTGTTTTTTATGTGCGTGATTCAGGCGCCCATCGGTTTAGCGCTCGGTCTAAAGTCGTTTGTAGTTCCTAATTCAATGCAATGTGCCTGGTTGCTGTTGGTGGGTGTGACCTCATTGACAGGCCACTTTTGTATCTCGAGCGCCATGGCAAAGGCCGATGCCAGCGTGGTGGTGACGCTGGATTTTCTGCGCCTGCCGCTGATCACTGCCGTCGGGGTGATCGGTTACCAAGAGCCCTTCAAACCCATGCTCGTGGTTGGGGCGGGTCTGATGCTGATTGGCAATCTGATCAACATCTATCCGAACCGCGCAGCATCATTGCTGAAACCGCAACGACAAGAGAACTGACCGTCCACCAGCAATCGAGCTATCTTTCAAAAAGCTGGTGTGATCTCGGATCACGGCATTGGTTAGGTTGCGTCCGGTCAATTGAACCTGCCAGCGCGGCGAGAGGTCCCAACCGATCCAGGCGTCGATTCGAGTCGATCCTGAAGTTGGCGTTTCATCAAGAGCAACCCGACTCACGCGTCGCGCGTTCAATGCCTCGAGTCGTGCGGCCAGGTTGCTGTCTCTCCAGGCTGTAGCCGATCGCCAACGCTGGGCCGGAATTCGGGGTAAAGGGGAGCCGGTTGGATCGGTCACCCGGACTTGGTCATGGCCAAACTCGAGACTTAGACGTTTGGCACCGAGTTCCCAAACTTTCCAGGTGACATCCACTTCGGCGCCACGCGATTGCGCTGAGCCAGATTCGAAAGTGGCTACCGCGATGGGTTCACCATCGGCGCGTTGAAACGTCTCTCCCGAGCCCCGCAAGCTGATGAATCGATTGAAGCGCTGTTCGAAGACGTCGACACGCAGCCGCAACGGTCCAACCGATTCACGGAGGCCAAGGTTCCAGCCATTTGATTGCTCGGGCTTCAAACCCGGGTCGCCCACTTCGTAAGTCGCAGTGGCCGTATGAACACCATTCGCAAGCAGTTCCTGCGCGTTGGGTGCACGCTCGGTGTGACTGAGGTGGGCAGTCAGCGTTGTCGTCGGTGAGACTGCCCAGACCGCGCCAGTCGAAAAATTGCGAAGTGCAAATTGACGATCAATGGCGGCCGCCCGGATTGGTCCGGCTTCGCCCTGAATGCCAACCTGTTCAATCCGACCCCCCGCTTCGACCCGAAGTGACTTGGCGAGCGAGCGATCGACCAGCACGTAAAGCGCCGACTGTTCACCGCGATTCAATGGCAGGAAAGCCTCTTCGCCCGTCACCCGAAGGGTTTGAGTTCCCCATTGCCCGCCGATCACCCAGCGGGTTGCACCCATTTGGCGATTCCACTCAATTCGACCATCGCCGCCTTGATTACGGAATTCGGTTCCAACGATATCCCCAGTAAGCTCCACATGTCGATACTGACTCAAAGCTCCCGCGATTGAGAGCGTTCCCCCTGCAACTCCAGACTGACGGGCCGACAAGTCCAGGCGAGTCTGGACCAGGTCAATTGCGACGGGCGCGCGCCCCTCAAAGAGGGTCGTCCCATACCGTTGTGCATTCTGAGATAGTGCAAGTCCAAGATGAGCATCGGCTTCCGTTCGCGCGATGCCGAACGTTACGCCTTGTGCAGTGGCTGCGCTGTTGGGGAGACGCCCGAAAAGGTCTCGGTCCAAATCTGGCTGGGCGGATCTCAGCGCCGCTGTTCTCGAAAAACCCGTAATGCTCAAATCGGATGACCTGCGCGCTAGCGCATCCGCATGCCATGCATAGCGACCATCGCCCCCGTCAAGTCGAAATGTCCCGGCCGATTCATTGGCTGAACCCCCTTTCCGAAGATCGGCCCGACTTGATAAAGTCTCAATCGGCGCTTCAGGAATCCGACCGTCGATCAGGTTCACGACTCCGCCGATTGCCCCTCCGCCAAATCGCAATGCCGCGGGTCCCCGCAAGACCTCGACGCGGTCGATGAGTAACGACTCGGCCGCAACTGCATGGTCGGGCGAAGCCGCTGATGCGTCGAGCACCGGTACCCCATTGCTCAAGACCTTAAGCCGGTCACCGTCCAGTCCACGAACGATGGGTCGACTGGCATTCGGACCAAACGCGCTGGCTGAAACACCGGGAAGGCCGGACAACATCTCGCCGATGCTGACCGCGCGCCGGGCGTCAAGCCGCGAACCCGTAAGCACCTGTGCTGGGGCCGCCAACTCGTCTTCCGTACCAGGCATCGGATGCGCAGTGACGATCACCGATTCGAGTTCGGCAGGTCGCTTTGGGACTGCCGACGATAACGTTTCGGTGGCATCTGCCCGCGGATTCAGAATCAAACACAACGCCCAACACAGCGAAGACGCGAGGTTGCTCGGGGCAAACCGCGAGGCTGAAATGACAGCTCTCATGACAAGTTCCTCTGATCAAGTCGCACGGCAGGCGACAGGCATGTGGCCCCTTAGGGACACCAAGTCAGGCCAGGCAAGGCCTGATGAGGTCAGATCAGAGGGAGGGGCGGCGCCCTTGCGGGCGGCAAAATTCGTCTTGAGACAACATGACTTGTCAGCAGAGGGGCCGGCTCGAGATGGTGGCGGGCCTCGTGCAATACCATCTCGGGAACGCCGCCACAGAGGGCCTGGGCCCCCAGAACACTATCGAGCCGAAGGCATTCAACTCCCCCAGCGGGGTGTTCATCAAAGACGCCCGTGAGGACCTTTGTTGCAGATGACTGGCTCAGGCCAAGGAATCTCCCGGCTCCATGTGCGCCACGATGCGCGGCCGCAAACCACTGGACGCCCAGGACGGCCACCAGCACGCTGACGAGTAAAAACTGACGTCGAGCGCTCACATTTCGGAACAACTCACACCACACTCAAAAGCTCGCAGGATCCAGTTCATTAAAAAGACGATCACCAGGTTTGACCGAAACATTCGCCGGCGCAAGGTCAACAACGATTGACTTTGATCGCTCACGATCGATACCCAACTGTAGCGGCGCGCTCGATGTCGCGTACTGCGTTTTTGGACCGAAACGCGCTTCCTCACCCTGCCAAGTCTGGCCTGACGCCACCTTCGCTCGATATGCACCGGGCGGCACAGCTACTTCGACCGTATCACCCGAGCGAATGAACAGACTCAATATCTCCGATTCGTCGCTCGCTCGTAACAATTTTAACCATTTGTGAGATCCGACAGGGTTAACAAGCTTTAGGGCAATGTTCAACGAGGCTTGGTTGGCTGACTGTTCAATCGCAAAAGAACTGTTGGCGCCAGAGGGGTTCGGATAGACAGGGCGAAAAACCCCACTCGGCGGCAGAATGAAACCAGGGGCCTTAAACGTGAGTGCTCGGGGCGGAGAGTGAGTGGGGTCTTGGGTCTGATGCGCATTTAAATCAGCAGCCCCGGAGGTCGAAAACATCAGACCAATTCCAGACGCGACGAGGAGTGCAAAGCAAACCGCGATGAGACCTTGCGCGGCAATTCGCCGATTGCTCCAACTTCGGTATGTTTTGAGGAACGTTCGTTTTGAACGACCCGCATAGGCATCCATCAAATCCCTGAGACTTTGGGCGAGTCCGGACAAATTGTCGGCGGAATCACCGGCGGAATCACCGGCGGAATTACCGGGGTAATTCCCGACGGGATTATCCGGAGAATTGGCGGGGGCAGACCGAACCAGGTCCATCGCCTGTGCGGCCACGGCCAGCGCCAGCTCGATCTTGCCAGTGTGGGCAAAGTACATCGACTGGCAACCCATCAGACGGGCATTTTGGTACTCGAAATCGCCCCCTCGGAAGTTGGCGTAGACCGCCTGACAGGTGCGCGATGGACCGGTCAGGCTCCACCATCCAGTAATCAAACTGGTCGCGGTGGCGCGGACCCCTACGCGAAATTCGCAACGGCCGCAAAACACACCCTGGCTCGCCTTACGATCGGCACCCCATAACCAACCGTAGACCGTGTAAAACACTCTGTAGCGGGGTTGCGCGCTCACCGCCTGGCATCGCGAACAATAAATCGGGGCATAAAGCGGTGGCGCTCCAGACATTGACTCGGACGCCGCACCCTGAGCCTCCCGGACAACCGAATCGGCGTCATATTGCTCGCGCTTTCTCTCGGCTGACAAGATAGCGTAAGCGTGACCGAGCGCCTGAAACCGGGCCTTGGTGTCGCGTCCAGGATTGCGGTCGGGGTGCAACTCCATGGCGAGCGAGCGATAGGCCGCCTTGATCTGCGCCGCGCTGGCACCGGGTTCCAAGCCCAGCGTTCGATAATAGCCGGCATGATCCCCACGACTACGGCCACTTTGTTTGTCATCGCTTCTGCCCATCGTTAGGATTTACCACAGACGATCCCAATCGTGTTTTCTGCGGCCTCGAGTTCAACCAACCCAAAGCAGGCTAACCTCGCTTGAACAACGCGTTTGATCCCGCCATTCTGGCCGCCCTGCCACGGACCTCGGGGGTGTATCTCTTTCAGGGCGATGGAGCTTTGCCGCTCTACATTGGCAAAAGCGTTGACATCCGGAGTCGGGTGCTTTCTCACCTGCGTGCGCCCGAAGAAACCAGTATGTTGGCGCGCACTCGACGCGTCGATGTGATTGAGACCGCGGGCGAAATCGGCGCGCTCCTGCTGGAATCGCACCTGATCAAGCAGTTGTCGCCTTTGTTTAATGTACGACTTCGACGGGTTCGGAGCCTCCGCTCGATTCGGCTACACCAGACCGCTGCAGGACTCCAGCCGCGCTTAAGCGATTTCAAGGGCTCGGAAGTTCATTTCAAGGATCAGACCCAATCGCCAGCAACAAAGGTTTTCGGCCTGTTTGCCTCCAAGCACTCAGCCCAGCAGAAACTGCGCGAACTGGCCCGCACTCATAGCCTCTGCCTGGCCCTTTTAGGGCTCGAAAAGACGGGGCCGAGAGGCTGTTTTGGAGTCCAAATCGGAACCTGCCGTGGCGCCTGTGTCGGTCGCGAACCGCGCGTTGAACACGATGAACGGTTGCTGAACGCGCTCACCGCAACTCAGATTCAAGCCTGGCCTTACTCGGACGCCGTCGAGTTAGTCGAGGAACGGGATGGGTGGGTACAACGCCATCGGGTTGAAAACTGGCGCCACCTGGGGACGCACTGTTCGCGAGGCGAAGGGGAGCGCTTTGGAGCGCAACCGCCGGAGTTTGATCTCGATAGTTACAAGATTCTGGTCAAACCCATTCTGCTGGGACTATCGCGAAACGGCCTCACGACTAGGTGTTAGGAGCCCACCAAACAACGGCAAGACCGCTTGCAGCAGGGGATTGGTGTGATGAAAGTAGTTCCACATCGGGATCAGCTCACAGCCGATGTATTGCTTGAAGCGATAAGAAGTGATGCCGAAATCGATTTCCGGGATGCCCTCACGAATCGCGATGTCGATGCAATCGAGCATCAGTGAGAAGTAGAGCCGATACGACGGGGCCCGACTGTAGTCCATGCCGATGTACTTGCAGATCATCTTGCTGGGAGTGCAGATCATCTGATGAAACCCGATCAGCTGGTCTTGCTCGAAATAAAAAACAAATCGACTAAGCGGTGAGGTCTCGCGAAAATAGGCGGGTGGCAATTCAAGGAACTTGAACTCCGCGCGGCTTTGCGTTTGTCGATAGAGCGCGTAGACCGATTCTTCCAGTTCAACGGGCAAGCCGACGGACTCCTCGCGACGAAGACCCGCGGCAGCCCGGCGCTGACGATTCAGATCGCTGCGCTTTTTAGAAGACAGTAATTTCCAGTAGTCGGGGCTCACGAGGAGCCGCGTTAGCGGGAAGCTCGGGAGTCGCACAAATCCCTGGAGATCAAGCGCACGGCTCAGTCCTTTGAGGCAGATGAGGGGCGCTTGTCGACCAAGACACTCAACGGCGCTGGCCAAATGCGCGGCGCCGAATCCGGGCGGTAGTGCGGATGCGGTCGATGACGGATCGCCAATCACGGCAATCGACACCGTCAAGCCCCTCGTGGCCGCACTTAACCAACCCTGCTTGAGATTACCTGCGACCGGCGCCTTGACCAGAGTGACGGGTACCTCAATCGCATGGCCCGATGAGTTAGTAAGGCGCAGGCAGGAGACATCAAGCCCTGATCGGCACCCGCGAATGAAGGCATTTTGAAAGGCGGCGCCCTCCGGCATGTTTGGAAAATACGACGGCGAGAACTCGTCCGTGATTCGAGCGACGATCCCGTCGTCAGGCGCTTCCGACCAGCCGGTCCCGGATGCTGGCGACGCGGTTTCAAAGCTTGAATGAACCCGCTCCATCAGGATTTCCACCGTGTGCTGGTAGCAAGATGAGTATCGAACGGTGAGCCAACCAACGAGAAAAAAGAGACCAAGGGCGCAGTCAAGTGAGGGACCAGGAATCGGATCATCTCCGTGTTGTCCCTAAGTTTGTCACAGGGCCGAACGGTGATGGAAAACCACAAGCGTATTAACGCTGGCAAGCGATGAAAAATGGAATCACAATATTGTCAAAGAGCACCAGATCGAGGGGGCTAACAAGTGGCGAATGTTCAGATGGTCAGCGTGCCAAATGCGGGCAGTACCCGGCGGAGATGCCTTGTTTGATCGGTGTGCATCCTGCCAACGGTGTTGCCATATCGACCCAGGGTATGGACCACTGGAGGTGACGCTGACCCATAGCGAACAGCACAGGCTTGGGTCGGTGTGTATCGAAACACAATGCCCTCATCTTTCGTCAAACGGTTGCGCCTTGGGTGACACAAAGCCCTTCGCCTGCAGCATGTACCCCCTCTCCTACGACCCACACCACCGACAGTATTCGCTGGATGTCGAATGCCCGCTCGCACTTGGCTACCTCGAAGATTTTGCCGATCCCGAAACAGCGGCGGGTAAGCACCTACGCCAGGCCATGGAGACCATCCAGCATCTCGAGATCTCTGAGCCTGGTTTCCTCCTTGAGAATCACGCGATTGATTCTGAATTTTTTGATCTGCAACGCATCCCAGTCGAGTTAATGCTCGACCTTCGAAAGCAATGAACGATTTTCTCTTGCGTCTTAATCGTGATTTTTCTGCGCTTGCAGGCAACCGCGTACACCAGGTCGGGTACCAAAGCTGGACCCCTGACAACCTCTGCGTGAACAGCTATCACAACGATATTCAGTACTACACAACTCGCTGGGACGCGTTGTGCCCCTACATCGATGTCAACGAGGAGATGCTCGAGTCAGCGCCCAAACCCTTCGTGGTTTATGCCCTGCCCCCCGATAGTCATTACGGCGTCCCAATCAACGACCGTTACGGGCTCGTGCACGCCGGCGCCGCCGATTTTTGGAACGATCCGCGGCGGCAACGCAAATTCAAAGACCTGGACAAGCTCTTCCGGCAGTTCTCAGTCACCGAAGAGGTCGTATCAGGGTCCAGCCTGACCGCGGATGATGTCTTTGCGATGGGCGGCCAACATTTCGCGGATTTTGGGATCCATGACGACGAAGTGGCCGGCTTTATCGACTATGTGCGCGATCTCGATGTTCTGGTCATCCGTGTCAACGCCCCGGACGGAACCCTGGTGTTGACTGATGTCTCGATCCTCCTGCCACGCTACGACCAGGTCTATGGGAGCTTTTGCCAATGGAACCGCGCCTACAAGAACCGGTCCCCGGGAATTTACGCCTGCCTCCTGGCGTCGCGTTGGGCTGCACAAAACGGTTACCCGTTCTATAACCTTGGCCCGGTCGACGAGTACGCCTACAAATCGCTGTTCGTGACTCATTTCGAGCCAATTTATGCCCTCGTACTCACCGACCTCGAACACCCGCTGGTACTGGATCCGACCTCACCGCTGCACGTTGATTTCTGCCCCGAAGACTTGAATCAAATCTACCGAAACCACGCGCTCGAACCACTCCAGCAAAGGCGCTTTGGATAAGGCTAGAACACGTGAGTGTCGCCAAAGCTGTGGTCGTAATCCATTGTCAGTTCTTCTCCGCTTCGGATCGCCCGTAGCGTCTCGAATTTGCCGCTCTTTTTCATTTTCACGTTGGGCGTCTTCGAGTGATTGAGATAAATCGACATATCGAACGAGTTCATGCCGATTGAAGGAATGACGAACCCATCGTCGTCGTAATAACAAAAAGTCTTGATCTGCGTTTTGACCCCTCGGGGGAGCAGCTGCAGCTCCTGATGGGTAAATTGCACCCCTGCGTTATCTAACCAGCTTGGCAGCGGATTGAGCCCTCGGGGAATGGCGCGTAACGCAAATACGCCCACCCCATGCAGCGGGGACACACCAATTCGACAATAAACCTCTGTTGTGAGGTGCTTGAGCAGTTTTTTCTTGGACGGAGACATACAAATAGCGGTTGGTGGTGGATTCGTTCCTCGCGGGTTGCCTGACGTCTACTGGAAGCTAGACGACACACGATCCGGATCAACAATGAATGAATTCAAGGCAGTCTCGAGCCACCGCGCCCGCATTGTCTTCCGTGTGCCTTCGCGCATGACCCCGAGCCGGTCTCAAGAAGTCACAATTATTACGCGGGTTCGCGACCACTCTGACGAAGCGATTCAGGAGGCCCTGAAAAAAGTCTATTCGCAGTGGGACAATTTCAAGGTCGAACGGGTGGATTGGTTGACCTGAGGTCAAGATGGCGCGATTGAGGGCGTCGCGATGAAAACACCCAGACCTTTGCCCTATCATGTGGTTCCCTGTAACGAACACGAAGGTAAAGGCATGGCCGATTGGAACGAAGGTTACGTAACAGACGTGGCCTATACTTTTGGCTATTACTCAGAGCTGAATCCACTCAGATCCAAGCTCGCCTTACTGAATCGACGCCTGCATTGCCCCGATTTTCAGACGGGTTGTGAGCTGGGTTTCGGCCAAGGGGTTAGCGTCAATATCCACGCTGCAGCGGGCCCAGCCACTTGGGTGGGCACCGATTTCAATCCAGCGCATGCCGCATTCGCTCAAGAATTATCAGTCGCTGCCAATTTGGGAGCACAACTGTTTGATGATTCGTTTGAACAGTTTGCAGCCCGCGATGACCTCCCAGATTTCGACTACATCGGATTGCATGGCGTGTGGAGCTGGATTTCAGATGAAAATCGGGCCGCGCTGGTGGATTTCTTTCGACGCAAGCTTCGGGTCGGCGGCGTTCTTTACATCAGCTACAACACCTTGCCTGGGTGGAGCGGCTTTATGCCGATGCGCAACCTGCTGACTGAGCACGCCAAAACCCTGGGCGCGACCGGCCAAGGTATCGTTGCCAATATTGATCAATCCCTTGATTTCGCTGAAAAACTGTTAGCCGTCAAACCCAAGTTTGTGGCCACCAATCCGCAAATCACGGAGCAGATGACTCGCTTTAAGGGGATGAACCGGAACTATCTTGCTCACGAGTATTTCAATCGTGACTGGCATCCGATGCATTTCGCGACCATGGCCGAGTGGTTGGGTGGCGCGAAACTGAGCTTCGCCTGCTCGGCGCACCTTGCGGATCACACAGACGGCATCAATCTCACGGGCGAACAATCGACTTTCCTGAAGACCATCCCAGACCCTCTGTTTCGCGAAAGTGTCCGGGACTACATCGTCAATCAACAATTTCGCCGCGATTACTGGGTGAAGGGTCCGCGCACCCTCTCGGGTATTGAACAGGCAGAAATGCTGCGCAAACAGCGTTTAATTCTGGCCCGGCACCGCTCCGAAGCGTCCACCAAAGTCACTGGCGCCGTCGGCGAAGCGAGTTTGCGCGAAGATATTTACAAGCCAATTCTTGATCTGATGGCGGATAACAAACCCAGGACGATCGGCGAGATTGAGGCTGCCCTACCGAGCGGTTTGCTGAGCTTCCCGATTTTGCAGGAAGCGGTCGTTTTGCTGACGGGCTCGGGAGATTTCGC
>RFVZ01000078.1 GCA_009922405.1 Betaproteobacteria bacterium | reverse complement strand
CACACGGCAGGGACTCCACAACCATCCGCGCCTTGGCGTTGACGCGGCAACCGCAACTGTCACAGTGTTCGTAATCGCACATTTGAGTCATTCTCCTTTTAGGAAACAAGAGTCCAACCGTCAGCGAGGAGCGCGTTCCAAGTGCCACGCGCTTCGTCCTTCGTGTAGATGCCGTCCACATGGGACTGATCTTCGGAATCAAGAGCGATGCAACCGTCTGCCGTGGTCTGCATCGTGATGATCAGCCCGTTCTTCACGAAAGTCCACACCGTGGGCACGAACGGAGCCGCAGCAGGAGCAGCGGGAGCCGCCGCACCGCCAAAGTCTTCGGTGAAGAAGTACACACCCGTAGCGGTGTGCGTGGGGTCGCTCTTCAGCACACCGTGGAACGAGAACACCCACTGCTTCTTCAGCACTTCGTCAAAGCGGTGCTGCGTGAGGTTGGTGGCATTGAAGTACCACCGCTTGTCATCGCTGCTCCACAGCGCACCCATGCCCTTGGCAATGTCCTTGTCCGCGAACGGCACGGCAAGGTACACGCGGAACGGGTACGCGAGGTCGATGTCCGACACCTTCAGCGCGTTGGGGTTGAACACGGGAGCCTTGCGCTCACCACGAATCATTTCGTGAGAGTTGAGCCAATCCACGGTTTCCGCCGTCAGGCGGTTCTGCGGCATCCACCACTTGATCGCGCCCTTCGCGGCGGGGCAGAAACGCGCACCGCGACCCTTGGCTTCGGAGCGGATCTGCGTACTGCCGCGCTTACGGAATGGGATGTCGATCCACAGACCGTAGGGCAGTGCGGACGGGTTGAGCGTGTACGGCTTGTAGGTCATGGGCGAACGGGTGGAACGGCGCGTGGGTGCGATAGTTGAGGCGGTAGCCATATGCTCCCATTCTACTGGAAAACAGGGGTTCCCGTCAAGAGGCGGATTCATAAAGTCCGATAACTTATACACAGAAACCCCTGTAAAAACAGGGGTTCTGCGCGGGGTAAGAAATCTGCAATATTTTAGACCGATTCGTGGAGCATGGAGCCGCGCTGCACCGACAGCACGGACTCTTCACCGAATGACCGCCACTCGCCCTTTTCCAAATCAAAGGCTACGATCAGGTGCGCTGCCTTCGTCTTGCCTTCGCCCTTCGGGTGCTTGTCCTCGGGGATCGCCGCCATGTTGCGAGTGCAGAGCATGACGCGCTCCGTGCCGTCCTTCTTGGTGAAAGTCACGGTAATGGTTTCACCGTTCTTGAGGTACTGTTCAGCAATATCTGCGATGTAGTTCTTGCGAGTTGTATTCGTAGTTTCGGTCATGGGAGTCTCCTGCTTGGGGTTGAACACTTCGGGGTAACGCTCTTGGATGCTGTAGTCCATCGGAAAATGCTTGCACACGCGCCGCGCCCGTTGGCGGATCTCCTTCGGCACTCGCGGGGTCACGGATGGATCAAGCAGATCAAAAAGAAATCTGCGAACGGCTTGCAGGCTTTGGACTTCTTCGTTTGGTAGGGTCATGGGTTCTCCATTTTCACTCTGTGCTAATCGCTCAAGTGTGCGCTTGAACTTTGCGTTCACGCGCCGCATCGCAGCAAACAGTTCGTCATCAGAAATCATGGTCTTCCGCCTTGTACGGTTCCATGTTTTCGGTGGCGCACTGTGGACAGCGGGTGTACAGCCAATACCCACCAACGCGGCAGTGGAGCGAACCAGGCGCACCACACGCTTCACAGGTATTTGCGGTTTCGCGCTCGGCTTCTACGATCCACTGGAAAATCTGATCGTCTGCGCCGCACACATAGAACCGCAGCGTTCCGAACTTCTCCTTGATCTGATCAATCTGAAATCCGTAGTCGGGATCGCGGAATCCTGCGGCGTACTTTGCAGCAAGGTGCGCTTCAATCTTTGTTAGTAGCCGCTCAATGATGGGGTTCCATCCGCTGCTGTGTTGAACGCCAAACCCCATGCAGGAGCCTGTGCGCTCAAAGCACAGGGGAAACTGTGCCTTCCACTTTTCGTACTGTTCTGTTGCATCCATGTTCATGCCTCCATTGCGTAGTTGTAGTTGTGGTATTCTGCAATGACAGGGGAAGTTTTGTCTTCCACCTTCATCTGCTTGATGATTCTGTCCAATACGGTGGTAAAGGTTTCTGTGTTGGTTGCCGACTGCTGTTGGCGACCAATACGCGCTTCCTCTTGGTCGCGGAACCCAACGGCGAGTCCAATGCACACAATCCGCAGATGCCTTTCAATTTCGGAGAAATTTGGAATCGCAAGCACACGGCACCACTGTAGCGAATGTGTATCGTCGGTGTTGCGCTCACGCCAAATCCAATCACGCCGTGCTTCTTCCACCGACTTCAATCGCACATTGCTGTTGTGTCGGATGTAATCAGGATCAAAGCAGTCACCACGGGACGCATCAAACTCCACCACGATCACGGATTCGCGCCACGGAAAGTAACCCACCGCTGCTTGCCCTGAAACTTCAAACAGGTAGTGCTGTGATGCAAGAATGAATGGCTTGTGTGTTTCGTTCATATCCCAAAGTATACAGCATCCCACCACGGAAGCAAGCCCCGCGAATATTTTAGTGCAAATGAAAAAGAGGGCTTTCGCCCTCTTCTTCAGAAATTAAGTCGTTAAGAGAATTACTTAACGAGTGTACCGACTGCGTTCTCTACGGCATGGTAGAGGAACACTGCGCCCTTGATGGCAAACGGGAGCAGGGCAAAGAAGCCCACGAGATGGAGGGGGTTCTTCCACGAGAAAGAACCAATCACGGGGCAAGACTTAACAGTTTGAGTAGTAGCCATAGTAGTATCTCCTTTATAATTAGAACTTGAACGAAACGCCAGCATTCACAACAAGGTTGTTCTCAACAGCGAGATCCTGCCAAACAGGAACGCCCACGCCGCCAGACACAACCACGGACTGCGCGGGGGTCCACTCCACATTGGGAGTAATAAGAACCGTGCCGCCGCCGTCAACAAAATAGTACTGACCGAAATCAACACCAAACTTCACGGTATCGCTCCACTTGTAGTCCAGGCTAGAAACAGCCGTGGCAAGATCGGTGGAGAAGCGGTCAAGCAGCGGGTCGTACATGGAACCCGTCACGAAACGCCAGTCAAAGGTCTGATTGAAAGACCACTCGCCCCAGTTCATCAGTGCAGCCGCGCCGATGTGGGGAGCAAGTTCCGTGTTCTCGTAGTTTGCGGAGCCGGTGGGCATCCACAGACCACCCTCAACACTCACCGTGGTCTTGCTGCCAAGGAACGCCGCGTCCTTGAGTGCATCCCACGAAGTGCCGAGTTCAATGCTGCCGTAACCACTGGCATCAGACACATAGACGGGCGCAAGCAAGTGCCAGTCAAGTCCAATAGCCTTTACACCAAGCAGGGTGTTCAGAGCAGCAACAGTGCTGGTGTCACCCTTCTTGTCGTACACGCCAACATTTTCCGTGAGCGTGATATCACTGAAGAGTGGCGCAGACGCAGGAGCAACAGGCTTTGCGTCTTGAGCAGCAGCAGAGGCGGCAACCGATGCGGTTGCCAGAGATGTGAGTAGTGTCTTCATTAAGACTCTCCTTTTCAAATATCCCCTCGGAATTGAGGGGTGCTATATCTAGCCTCTCACATATTGGGTGGAGGGTCTGAAGTATTCAGATCGTATTCTTCACGGGTTATATTTAAAAGTGAAAGGGGAGCCTTGCGGCTCCCCTCTCTGACGGTCAACAGGTAGCGAAGTTCCCGCAACGCATGAGTAGCGTAATCCAGTTCGCACTGTCTACAGACTACTGCCCCGATGACTTAACTATTTAGTACGCGGGAACTTACTAGCAGTTCCATTTTCGCAAAGATTTGTTGATGCGCGAATCAGGGTCACGCGCAGTCTCTGCGGAGGTGAGTTTAGCCTTCATGCCCTTCATGCGTGAGCAAAACGACTTGCGGCGATTTGCGCTCTTAGAACCGGGCTTGAGTTTGGATGGTTTTGTGGTGACTGCGGTTTGCAGTTTGGAACCGGGGTTCTCGCGGCGGTACGACTCCACGCCCTTCTTGTTCAAGCCGCCCTCGGGGTTCTTGCCTTCCTTGCGCTGCCATGCACCCACGGCTTCGTTCACGGTGTCGCCCACCATGTAGTTGCGAACGCTTGAAATGTAGTCTGCTGCCTTGGTGATCTTGGACTGCACCCACGCTTCAATCTCTTCGTCCTCGCCAATCATGTCAAGCAATTCTTTGCAGTTGGCAATGGTGGACTTGAGTTCGCTACGGGACATCTCGCCCTCGTAGTCGCCCTCTACTCCACTACTGGTGGCTTCTGTGATATGACGATACTGATTTGATCTAAAGCGCATGAGCAATCCTCCATGCGCTATTTATCAATCTCAACAGCCTGTTCCGGGGTCTTTGGTGAACCACCGCCGTATCATGCCTTCCACCGTGCCAAACAGCATGATGGGGGTAATGATTGCAATACACACGCACAAGATCACCGTATCCCGTGCAGTGTCAATGAGTTCTCGCATACGAGCCTACTTTCAAACAGCCGTTCTCGTCTTCGTACAGAAAGGTGCAGTTGTCTTTTTCAGTCCAGCACCCACAGTTGGCGTACACGATTCCGTCCACGCTTTTGATTTTGGGATCATGCAGGTGTCCGCAGATCACGCCACCGTAGCCGCGCTCCTTGGCATAGCGGCACACCACAGACTCAAAACTTTCAATGAATTGAGTAGCCCGCTTTACTTTCACCTTGATGTACTTGGACACGCTCCAGTAGCGCATACCAATTGCGCGTCTGCACCAATTAAACGCTTCATTAATATTAAGCAGCACCTCGTATGCCCAATCTCCGGCTTTGTAGATAAAGCCTGAAACGGGATACTTGGTGAGCAGGTCAAACTGGTGTCCGTGCAGCACAAGAAATCGTGTGCCGTTCGCGGTGGTGTGATCCATGCGTTCGTGCAGCGACACCGATCCAAATATTTGGTGTCCACGGAACTTTGCCATGAACTCATCGTGGTTGCCCCAAATGTAGTGAACGGCTGTGCCCTTACGAGCGTGTTTCAGTAGCCGCTCCACCACCTCTAGATGCTCGTTTTGTTTTTCCGCCGACATGGCAAACGCTTGCCGAAACCGCCAAATGTCAATCACATCGCCCACCAAATAAATGGTTTCAAATGTGTTGTGCTTTAAAAAATCGTTGAGTGGTTTGGCTTTTGCTTTTTTTGAAGCAAGGTGCATATCAGAAATGAAAACAGCGCGGTAGTGCATTACCCGTATTTATCGCACAGCGGACAGACGCTCCCACAGCAGCCGCGCATCGCTCTTGGCTAACCGCACGGTGTTGTCGCGGTTGAATGTAATACGAATGCCCACCGTCATGGTGTCGGTTACCGCGTCATCACGGCTGAATGCAATGACTTCAGGGTATTTGTTCTTGAACAGCGTGGCGCGTTCGTATTCCGCGTATCTCGCGTCCGATGGCAACTGTTTCAACAGTGCGTTGCTGAAAGCCATCTGATGCACCCACATAAACGGAAAGCCTGTATTGGTGGGGCGTTGTTGGCGTACCTCCACAAGCACATCAGGACACGCTGCGGAGTACACAAGGAAACTCCATTCGTTGCTGTTCGCGTCCGTGATGCGGTGGATGGTGTATTGCGCCTGTGGTGGTGCGTTCATTCGTCCTTGTCCTTGCCCCATCCGAGTGGCGCAGGGGGATCGTATTCAGGGCGCGAAAAATCAGGAGTGCGAATGCCCCGTACTCCGTAGTACTCCTGAAGTTCGCGCTCTAGTTCCCGCACTGCGCGGCGTTCACGATCCAAGTGGTACTGTAGCATTTCGTTGCGAACACGAAACTCTTCGCACTGTGTTCGCAGCGCGGCAATCTCACGGGTCAGGCTGTCAAATGATTCTGCGCTCATTTACTCTCCATCCGTTGCGCGGAAACGGGCGTTGTTGGCATTCGCTTCAGCCTGTTCGTGTTCGTGGTGCGGGTTTTCCATGTTATGCCTTTCGGTTGCGGAAACGGGTAAACAGCGCAGCGGCTAGCAGCACCGCGCAACCACCAGGCGAGGGCGTGTGCGGATGGGTGCCTGGATCTTCCGGTTCAGGACCGCACAGGGCTACGCTCTGCACGGTGTCCCACTGCATGGGAATGCAAAACTGCTGATCGGTGAAAGTGAATGTGCCCACAAGGTGTCCGTCCAAGAACACACGATGGATCCAGTACCCGTCAGAAAAGCCCGTGAACAGGTTGTGGGGCAGTGCCAATCCCACGGTGGGTGACACAATGGCTGCACCCGTGGGGGTGGGTGCGCTGTACGCACCGTGCCACGACAGCGGCGCGGTGTAGCCAACCGTTTGGTACACACCGCCTTGGGCTGTGGTTGAAACTGCGAAATTGCCGCTGCCGTAAAATACGCTTACTACGCTCATACTGCCAATCTCCTAAAGGAATAAAAAAGTTCAACTCCGTGTCTTGATCAGTGCAAACGACCGCTTGCCCAGTGGATCCACCAGCACGGGATCCAGTCCTAGTGCGTGTGCAGCGTTCTCGCGGGACAGCCACTGTGCCCCCACCACCACCTCATTCGCCCCGATGCACGGAAACGCGCCAATCTGCTCCACAAGGGTGGGATCAGGACCGCCGAAACACGCGCCGTTGCTCACGAACGGTCCGCCCTCAAAATCAATCATGCCCTCGCCACCACGCACATAGCGGCTCTCGCCCTCAATGATGTACGCACGGGTGCCGTCACCCTGCTCACCAAGCGGGGACAGCGAACGCGCGACACCGTAACGGGACGCAAACGAGTACGCAGGTGGTGTGGATTCAAATGTCATTGTGTGTCTCCTTGTAACAGTCCCAGCCGTGGTTCTTCGCAATACCAAACGCATCAAGCCGCACTTGGTGGCGGTTTACTGCCTCACAATACATCCGCCTCGCCTCATCGCGTTCGGCTCTTAGTTTATCCTTGTAACCATAGAAGATATCTCTGAAATTCTGTATCTCAGGTGAGAAGCCAGTATGACCGTCCTTGAAGCAATCCCAACCCTTTGAGTGGGCATAGTCACCTGCAAGGAAGCCAGTCATGTGCATCATACAACAGATATCACGGCGAACCTCGTCACGCTCCTTGATGAGTTCGGCAATGCGCTCTTCGTAAATCAGTTTCTGCTCAACCAGTACAGTTCGGATGGGATCAGCCATTGTGTTCGTCCTTGCGGTGTCCGTAGAGTATGTCCCATGCCACGGCGGCTGTAAGCACAACAAGCAGGACTCCAATCGCTGCTGTGAGTACGGGGATTACCCGATGGAAAAGAAATTCTGTCATGCCCATAGTATAGCACTGTGCGTGGAGGGTGCAATGGGGTGGGAGCGAAATGGTGTATTTCGTTTGGCAATATTTGAAAACTGTGGAGAGGGGCGTATGGGAACCCAATATTTGAAAACTGTGGTGGGGTGGAGTCCCACGGCGATTATTTGAAAATGGGTTGAGGCATTTTGTGGCGGGGTTGCTAACGCACCACTAAACCCCCACCACATTTCGCCGTACACTGTTGTCCGACAGGCTCCCTGTAGAAATAAAAAAAGCCCCTGTCCGTGCGTAGGCGGACAGAGGCGTTGTAGCGATGCACGGGACGAATCCCACACGGCTACGATTTATTTAGTACTCACAGGCGCACCAATGCTGCCCTGTGCAATCTCTACCCATCCCTCTGAGCGCAGGTCACCCCATACGCGCCGTGCGTTGTCAGTGAACAGGGAGATATGCCAGTCGCTCTCTAGTGCGTACTGCCCACCGTCCACATACACGGGCTTGCCGTCCGTGCTGGTAGCAGTGAGCCACACGAACGCGAACGCACCATCGGGATCGTAGTTGAAGGTCACAGTGGTGCGTCCCATGCTGTACGGCTGCATGAGGGTGACGAAGCGGTGGCAGCGGTGCTTGGTGACGGTATTGCGGAATTCGTGAGTTTTCATGGTTTTTAAATAGCACTGGTGGGAGTCGAACCCACACTGTACCGATTTTGAGTCGGTTGCCTCTGCCATTGGGCTACAGTGCCAAGAGTTTAGGGTTTAGCGGCGGCGGTCGTCAGAATCGTCTTCGTCTTCCCATTCATCGTCCTCTGCGGGGCGGCGGATTTCACGCGGATCAGCGTCCGAGCGGATGGAATTGTCGAATTCGTGCCAGTCAATGGTGGTGTCACGGAGGTCGGCTTCAAGAATTGCGAGTCGGGGCATGATTTTTTGCCTTTTAGCGGGTGGTGCGGACGGGGTAGGCGGAAGTGCCAGCGCGAGTGATTTCAAAAATACCTGTTGAGCCGTTTGTGAACTGCACAATGATTTGATTTCCGCTCACCCAAGCGTTTTGGGCATTGCGGGCAACGGTTGCGGACGGTGAATTGCTGCCTTTTTGCCAGAGCAGCACACGATTTTGAGAAACTGTGGTGTAGTGCATGGTGTGGGAGCGTCCCTGAGTGGACTTGAACCACTGACTTATTGCTTAGAAGGCAATTACTCTATCCAACTGAGTTACAGGGACGAGTTTTTGTGTTAGTCTGCGCCTTCTCGTCCGCCCCAAGTGTCGATCCCACTGATGGGATCAACGAATTCGTGTCCGCCAAGCCCGTAGTCGGGGGTGGATGACGGTAGATCAGTGCCCGTGATCTCAAAAATGCGGCGCAGACGGGCGTTTTCTGCACGGAGGCGGGTGGTTTCAGCAGTCAGCGCAGCGATTCGCGCGCGTTGGATATTGATCGTGGTGTTGCCGAGCATGATTTTTTCCTTTTAGGCGTTGGTGGTGACGAACTGGGGCTGTGCGGGGGTCTGCGTAGGGGCAACCACGGCGGCGCGACCCTTCTTGTTGGGCGAGCCAGGCTTGCGTCCGCGCTTGTTGGCGTTCACGGTGAGCGTGTTCACATCCGCGGCGAGTTCAGGGATAAGGTAATTGCCGCGTCCTGCACGGCGATCGCGCTTGGCAGCAATCCACGCAGGGACGGCAATGTACGGCGAGGTCTTCAGGAGTTCCACCAAGTCCTTGCGGGACACGGTGCAGGTGTCGTACACAGTAAGAGCGGAGCGATGCGCCTGAAGAAACTTGATGAATTCAATCTGACCAGGCGTGTACGAGGCGAGGAGGGGAAGCGTGTTGTTCGTAGTAGTCATTGAAAGCGTGTCCTTTTACTTTTGGGTGGAAACCCAGTTGAGAATCTGAAACAAATCGGTGACGGTAACAAATCCCTTGACTTCTTGACCGTCCTTGAACGGCACTATTTCGCCGTTCGGTTGGAATATTTTCGTGTTGTAGCGGAGCAGTGATGCGGCTCCCGTTGTGATCGGTGGAGTACGCAAGCGCACCGTACACCGCGCTGACCTGATACCCGTTGGGAAACTTCACGCAAATCTGATTGTGTTCGTGAAGCGTTTTCCCCTGTTGGGGTGTGTGAACAATGCGAATGCCGCCTAGCATATGCGCCTCCTATTAGAACGGGCAAGCGTTGGGGTTGTCGGACTTCGGAGCAGCAGCGTCCACGGTGGGCTTCGGCTGTGCGTCAGCGTCCACCTTCGTGTACATCTGCGTGAACGCGTCCTTCGTGGTCGGGTCGAACCGCGACACGCACCGCTCAATCGCGGTCATCTTGTCACCGAACACCGAGAACGCGAACACGATGTCGCGCAGACGGCGCGTGGTGATGATCTCGCTCACCACCTGCTGCTTGAACGACTTGCGGATGATGTCCGCCCAAGTCACGAGATTGTCAAGGAACGCATCATCGTCCACGCCAACGGAGTCCGCGACCTTCTTGAGAATGCGCTTCTCAATCTTGGTGTCCGCGTAGTCCTGTTCGTAGGTGAACGCGAAACGGTCAAGGAACGCTTCGTTCAGGATGTTCGTACCCGCGAACCGACCGTCATCGCTGCCCTTGCCCTTCGTGTTAGCCGTAGCCACCACGGTGAAGCCAGGCGCAGGGCGCACATACTTGCCGATCTTGGGGATGAACTTGCCCTTGCCTTCAAGCACGGACTGCAAGCACATGATGAGGTGACCACCAAGGTCGATCTCGTCAAGCAGCAGCACGGAGCCGCGCTCCATCGCCACAAGCACGGGACCAGGCACGAAACGGGTTTCGCCGTTGATAAGGCGGAAGCCACCGAGGAGTTCGTCTTCATCCGTTGCAGCGGTGAAGTTCACGCGCACACACTCGCGCTTCAACTGGGCGCACACCTGCTCCACCATCGTGGTCTTGCCGTTGCCGCTCAGACCCGTGATGAACACGGGGCAGAACCGCTTGGACTTGATGATGGACTTGATCTCGTTG
>RFVZ01000077.1 GCA_009922405.1 Betaproteobacteria bacterium | reverse complement strand
CGCAATACGCGGCCGGCTGAGGCTTCCAGGTCAATCGCGACGGCGGGGCGCTGGTTCTGATCAAACGTGGCCTGAGCGCCCGCCAGCTGTTCACCCGTAAAGATGGTTTGCTTTTTGAGAATCACAGGCGCGCCGCGGCCGATCGGAAACAATTCGGAGCCGAACGGTACCGGTGAGCCACCCGTAAGCGCGGCCTGGGCTTCAGGAGATACGTCGACTAGACGGGCCTCGAGGGTTGCGGTGCGACCAAGGATGTCTTTGGCCCGGGCCGTGTCCTGCACGCCGGGTAACTGCACCACCACCCGGTCGGCGCCCTGCTGCTGGATGACGGGCTCAGAGGTGCCGAGTTCATTCACCCGCTTGTTCAGCGTGACGATATTTTGCTTGAGCGCGTTCTCGAGAACTTGGGTGCGAGTTTCGGGCTTGAGCGAAATCAGCAGACGCAGATCAGTGCTCGTTCCCTCGGGCCCCGCCTCAACAATCTGTAGACCAGGGATGTCCTCGCTGATCCGGTTACGAGCGGTGGTTCGGACGACTTCGGCATTGGCGTTGGCGCCCGAATCAGCCCGAAAACGCAGCTCAATCGTCTCCCCTGTGCGCAAGATGCCGCCATGACGGATGCCGCGCTCGCGCAGGTTAGCTCGGATCTCCGAAGCGTATGCATCGATCCGCTTGAGAACTGCGGCTTTCGTATCCACTTGTAACAGGAAGTGAACTCCTCCGCGCAGATCGAGCCCGAGGTACATGGGGAGGGCATGAATGGAGGTCAACCAAGGCGGTGTTCGGGCAAGAAGGTTCAGCGCGACGACAAAGCTGGGATCCTGACCCTCCGGGGTCAGGGCCCGCACGAGTGCGTCTTTGGCCTTGAGTTGTGTGTCGGTATCTCGAAAGCGTACCTTGATCGAGTTGCCATCGAGCAGGAGACCCTCTTGAACGATGTTGGCTTCTTTGAGCGCACGCTCAACCCGCGTCGCCACCGTTGCATCGACCCGCGCCGTGGCAGCGACCGCCGAAATCTGAACGGCCGGCGCTTCGCCAAAAAAATTGGGCGCGGTGTACAGCGCACCCAATAACAGCGCGAGCACGATCAGGAGGTTTTTCCAGAGCGGAAAACGATTCACAGCAGTGGGATCAGCAAGTTAGTCACAGGGTTAGGAAGAGGGTTGGTCAGAGGACTAGCAGACAAGTTGTGCAAATCAGGGCGTTTATTGGATCGCCTTGATCGTGCCCTTTGGCAGCACCTGCTGAACGGCCGACTTTTGCATCTGGACTTCAAACACCTGGTCCGGGCCGCGCTCGACGCTCACCCGGGCGACTTCGACACTGACGTAGGCCTCACCGATCTTGCTTATCTTGCCAACCATGCCGCTGGCTGCCAACACTTCATCGCCCTTGGCGAGGGAATCGATCATTTGCTTATGCTCCTTCTGCCGCTTCATTTGCGGGCGGATCATCAGGAAATAGAGCACGCCAAACATCAACACAATGGGGAGAAAGCTCATGAGGCTTTCTGTCCCACCGGCGCCGAAGGGCGATTGGGCGAAGGCGGAGGAGATAAACACGGACAAGGCTCCCGACGCGAAAACCGCCAAGTATAGCGGTCGCGCTTCTAATCGTTGCCCCCGAGGGCGTCGTCCCCGTAAATGCCACGGCATCGGTCGGTATGAAAGCGTTTGACGAAGTCTTGAAACGTGCCGGTTTCAATGGCTACCCGCATTTCCTGCATCAGGGTCAGGTAATAGTACAGATTGTGAATGGTTGCCAGTCGGGCGCCTAGAATTTCATTGACCTTTTGCAAGTGCTGAATGTAGGCCCGCGAGAATCCGCCCGCACAGGCGTAGCAGCCGCAACCAGGGTCAATCGGGCGGGGGTCACTAAACCAACGTGCATTGCGCAGTTTTAAGTCGCCAAAACGGGTGAACAACCATCCATTTCGGGCGTTTCGGGTCGGTAAAACACAGTCAAACAGGTCAATTCCCGCGGCGACCCCCCGGACCAGATCCTCGGGCGTGCCGACCCCCATGAGGTAACGCGGCTTGTGTTGGGGTAGACGAGGTGCGACGTGATTGAGGATTCGTATCATGTCCTCTTTCGGCTCGCCAACCGAGAGTCCGCCGATGGCAAACCCTTCGAAGCCGATTGTGGTCAGCCCGGCCAATGATTCGTCGCGCAAATCGGTGAACATGCCGCCCTGAACGATCCCGAACAACGCGTTCTGGCCGTTGGTTCCCTTGCCGCCGCCACCGTTGCCGGGGTTGTTCGTAGGCTGCTCCTGGCCGAGTCGCTCAAACGTGTCGCGGGAACGTCGCGCCCAACGCAACGAGAGTTGCATGGATTGCGCCGCCTCAGCCTGCGTGGTGAGTTGGCCGTCGGTTTCGTAGGGCGTGCATTCATCGAACACCATCGCGATATCGGAATTCAAGGCGTGCTGGATTCGCATGGACTCTTCTGGGGTCAACAGCAGGCGATCGCCGTTGATGGGGGACGCAAAGTGAACCCCATGCTCTTCGATTTTTCGAAGCTTCCCGAGACTCCAGACTTGGAACCCACCCGAGTCCGTCAGGATGGGGTGTGGCCAACGGTTGAATCCATGCAAACCGCCGAGTGCCTTAATGACCTCGGTGCCCGGGCGCAACCAGAGATGAAAGGTGTTGCCCAGGATGATGCGGGCGCCAATTTCTTCAAGTTCGCGGGGGCTCATCGCCTTCACCGCTCCATAAGTGCCCACTGGCATGAAGATCGGGGTTTCGACTGTGCCGTGGTTCAAGGTGAGGCGGCCGCGACGGGCCTGGCCGTCGGTTTTGAGCAGTTCGTAGTGAAGCATCAGGCGGGGTCCATCAAGCTTTCGTGCATCACAGCGCGGTCGAGCAGCATGGCGTCCCCGTAACTAAAGAATCGATACCCCTGGGCGATCGCATGCTGGTAAGCACGGTGGATGGGGGCATACCCGGCAAACGCACAAACCAGCATCATGAGCGTCGATCTCGGCAGATGGAAATTCGTGATGAGCCGGTCGACAACGGCAAAGGAATCGCCCGGTTTCAGGAAGAGGCGGGTTTCGTTAGCGCCTGCGGTCACGGCGCCGTGAGTCCGCGCCGACGACTCGAGGGCCCGAAGTGCGGTCGTACCAACCGCGATGACCTGCTTGCCAGCCTGCCTGGTTTGTGTAATGGCATCAACGGTTGATTGCGGAATCTCGTAGCGCTCGGCATGCATTTCGTGTTCGTCCAGGTTTTCGACGCGGACGGGTTGGAATGTACCGGCCCCCACGTAGAGGGTAATCCCGGCGATCCCTACGCCCCGCCCGACGAGCGTCTGCAGGAGTGCGGAATCAAAATGCAGTCCGGCGGTTGGCGCTGCGACCGCGCCTGGGCGCGCGGCAAAAACAGTTTGGTAGCGTGCGTCATCCTGTGCTTCCGGAAGCCTTGTGATGTAGGGCGGTAATGGAAGTTCGCCGGCCTGGTTGAGGACTTCCTGAATCTCGGCATCGAATTTGAGTACAAAAAACTCGCCGGCCCGCCCGACCATGGTGGCGCCATAACGCGTCGCTGATCGTGCCCTTGCTGATGGCACTTCGATCCAGATGCGATTTCCAGGCTGGGGTTTTTTGCTCGCGCGCAGTTGCGCCCAGACGGTGTGTTCATCGAGGACCCGTTCGACCAACAGTTCAAGCCGCCCGCCGGTTTCCCGCTGACCATGGAGTCGCGCCCGAATCACTCGGGCGTCGTTGACGATTACAAGGTCGCCTGGGCTGAGACAGTCCGGGAGATCGCGGAACTGACGGTCGTACATCACGTCGGCGCCCACGTGAAGAAGGCGTGAGGACGCTCGGTCGTCTAGCGGGGTCTGCGCGATCTGACCATTGGGCAGATCAAAATCGAAGTCTGAAGTGCGGTACTGGATCACAGGGTTTTGGCGCGGCATTGCGGTGAGGAGAAGAAACTTTCAGGGCGCTAGTTTGGCTTAACGGCAATTACGGCCGATAATCGGAATTCGGGGTAGACGCAACGCGGCGTCGTTCCAAGGGCCGGGGTGGCGAAACGGTATACGCACCGCACTCAAAATGCGGCGGGCGAAAGCCCATGAGGGTTCGATTCCCTCTCCCGGCACCACACCCTCTTCGGCCTGCATCGTGTCGGCTGTTCGTTGGTGCGCTTCGTCGGCAGTAAGCTTCATCGCCCTGTTGGCGACCAGGCGACAGTCCCTGGCAGCCAGATGGCGCTGGTGGGCTGAATCGGAATGGTTCGCGCGAACCGCTGCAACTCAACCTAAGGACGATCAATGCGTATTCAATTCAGAAACTTGGCAGCAGCTATTGCTTCAATCGCCGCAATGACTGCGCCGGTGATGGCTTCGGCTAACGAGATTACCGGCGCCGGAGCGAGCTTTCCTGCACCAATCTACTCAAAGTGGGCCGAATCCTATAAGGCCGCGACTGGGGTTCAACTGAACTACCAAGCCGTGGGTTCTGGTGGTGGCGTGAACCAGATCAAGGCGAAAACCGTGGATTTCGGCGCCAGCGATGATCCGATGAGCGGTGAAGATCTGACCAAGAATGGCCTGCTCCAGTTCCCTGCAGTGATCGGCGGCATCGTGGCCGTAATCAACCTGCCTGGTATTCAACCCGGTCAGCTCAAGGCGGACGGCAAGCTCCTCGGCGAAATTTTCCGCGGGAAGATCACGAAATGGAACGACCCCGCGATCGCTGCGATGAACGCCGGAGTGGCGCTCCCAGATACCGCGATTACCTTGGTCTATCGTTCAGACTCGTCTGGAACGACGGCTGGTTTCACGGACTATCTGTCCACCAATTCGCCTGAGTTCAAAAAGGACGTTGGTTCCGGCAAGACCGTGACTTGGGCTTCAGGTGTCGGTGGCCGAGGCAACGCGGGTGTTGCTGCGAACGTGACCAAGGTCGCGGGCTCGATCGGCTATGTCGAGTACGCCTACGCCAAGCAGAACAAGCTGACGCACATGGGTTTGGTTAACAAAGCGGGCAAGCTCGTGCAGCCCGATGATTTGACCTTCGCGGCCGCGGCTGTTAAAGCGGACTGGAAATCGGCGCCAGGGTTCGGGATCAACCTGAATAACTCGGGTGAGCCCAACGCATGGCCAATCACATCAGCGTCATTCATTCTGATGCACAAGGCCGCGGAAAAGGCCGACCGCTCGGCTGAAGCCCTGAAGTTCTTCCAGTGGGCCTACAAGAACGGGCAGAAAATGGCGGTGGACATGGACTATGTGCCGATGCCTGCCCCCGTTGTGAGCCAGATTGAAGCCACTTGGGCCGAGATCAAGGACGCTTCAGGCAAGTCGGTTCTGGCAAAGTAATCCAGCCACTAAACCCCGTATCCCACCCCTGCCAGGTTTAGGAGGGTCGTGGGATGCGGCGGTTTTGCCGACACAAGAGCGATGGACACTATGACTCTGACCGCGAACACGACTGTGAACTCGAACTCGAGCCCGAACACGAACGTGAATTCAAATTCGGCTGGTAAAGACGCGGGTGCGCTTGCAGAGCAGGCCAGGCGGGTCGCAGCTTTTGGTTTGCAGGACCGTTTGTTCAAGGCGGTCACTTTTTCTTTTGCTGCTCTCGTGATGCTGGCCCTGGCGGGAATTCTCGCTTCGCTTTTGATCAAAGCCTGGCCAACCCTCGAGGCCTACGGGCTGAGCTTTCTGGTGGGGACTCGCTGGGCTCCGAACGAAGACGTATACGGGGCGGTAATTGCGATCTACGGCACCTTGGTGACTTCTGGGATTGCCCTTGCCCTTGCCGTTCCGCTCAGCTTCGGGATCGCTGTTTTTCTGACCGAGACCTGCCCGACCTGGTTACGTCAGCCGCTCGGGACCGCCATCGAGCTATTAGCGGGCGTACCCTCGATCATTTTCGGGTTCTGGGGTTTGTTTGTTTTTGCCCCGATTTTTCAGGAATACGTGCAGCCCTTGCTGGCTGCAACTCGACTCCCACTTTTTTCTGGGCCGCCTCTGGGGATCGGTATTCTGACCGCGAGTGTCATTCTGGCCCTCATGATCATCCCGTTCATCGCTTCGGTGATGCGCGACGTCTTCCAGACCGTACCACCCGTTCTCAAAGAGTCCGCCTACGGCCTCGGTTGTACGACCTGGGAAGTCGTTCGCAACATTGTGTTGCCCTACACGCGGGTCGGCGTGGTGGGCGGGATCATGCTGGGCCTCGGTCGCGCGCTGGGTGAAACCATGGCAGTGACGTTTGTGATCGGGAATGCCAATCGCCTGGCGACCAGTCTGTTTGCGCCCGGTAATTCAATTGCTTCTACGCTCGCAAATGAATTCGCCGAAGCGGCCCCTGGCCTGCATGTTTCCAGCCTGTTTGCCTTGGGCCTCGTCCTGTTTTTGATTACGTTTGTGGTCCTTGCTGCCGCGAAGTGGTTAATCCAGTCCGGTACAAGCTGGCTTTGGTGCTTTCCCTGATGGCGGTCGTGCTTGGAGTCAGCGCACTCCTGTGGATTTTGTGGACCCTGTTCTCGAACGGGCTTGCAGCATTAACCCTGAATTTTTTCACTCAGTCGACGCCAGCGCCGGGCACTGAGGGGGGCGGTATGGCCAATGCCATCGTCGGTAGCATTTTGATGGTGGGCTTGGCTACTCTCATCTCCACACCAGTGGGAATCCTCGCGGGGATTTACCTTGCCGAGTACGGCGATCGGTCCAAATTCGCATCGATGACACGCTTTGTACTCGACGTCATGCTGTCGGCGCCCTCGATCGTGGTGGGCCTTTTCGTCTATGCGCTTGCAGTCGCAACCTTGCGCCATTTTTCAGGGTGGGCTGGTACCTTGGCACTGGCCTTGATCGCAGTCCCCGTGATCGTGCGCACGACTGAGAACATGTTGCGCCTGGTGCCCGGAAGCCTGCGTGAGGCCGCATTTGCCCTCGGCGCACCGCGCTGGAAAGTCGCGATCGTGGTGACTTTACGTGCAGTTCGCGGCGGGGTCGTCACCGGAGTATTACTGGCCCTCGCCCGAATCACGGGTGAAACGGCTCCATTGCTGTTTACAGCTCTGAACAATCAGTTCTTCTCGCTCAACATGTCAGGGCCGATGGCGAATCTGCCGGTCGTGATTTACAACTTCGCGATGAGCCCCTACGAAAATTGGCAGTCGCTGGCCTGGGGTGGGGCCGCGCTGATCGCGCTGGTTGTGCTCGCCATCAACATTGCGGCCCGAGTTGCGTTTAGCGACAAGGTTCAGGCCTGACCCCTGACTGGAATCCATCATGGTTGAAACCCCCGTCGCCCCTGCCCCAACTGCACCCGTGATTACGGATGTTGCTCTCCGGGTGCGTAACCTGAACTTTTATTACGGAAAGTTTCAGGGCCTTAAAAATATCAATCTTGATATTGCCAAGCACAAGTGCACCGCGTTCATCGGTCCTTCGGGATGCGGCAAGAGCACCTTGTTGCGCGTACTGAACCGGATGTACGACCTCTACCCCGGGCAGCGTGCTGAGGGGCAGTTGCTTTTGAATGGCGTCGATGTGCTCGCCCCCGATCAAGATCTGAATATGTTGCGGGCCAAGGTCGGGATGGTGTTCCAGAAGCCAACGCCATTTCCAATGTCGATCTACGAAAATATTGCGTTCGGGGTGCGGCTGTATGAATCGCTTTCCCGGCCGGAGATGGATAACCGGATCGAATGGGCCCTGCGTCGTGCAGCCCTCTGGGACGAAGTCAAGGACAAGCTGGACAAGAGCGGGCTCAGTCTTTCGGGCGGCCAACAGCAACGTCTTTGCATCGCACGCGGGGTCGCAGTCAAGCCGGAGGTGTTGCTACTGGATGAACCAACCTCGGCACTCGATCCGATTTCGACGGCGCGCATCGAAGAACTGGTGGTCGAACTCAAGAACGATTACACAATCGCGATTGTGACCCACAATATGCAACAGGCGGCCCGGATCAGTGATTACACTGCCTACATGTACCTGGGTGAGATGATTGAATTTGGTGAGACCAATCAGGTCTTTATCAAACCGCGCGAGAAACGCACCGAAGACTACATTACCGGCCGATTTGGCTGAGTCAATCGACACGTCCCCTTCCGAGAGGTTCTATGCCCCTTCAGCACACGGATAAATCCTTCGACGAGGACATGGAGCGCGTCCGTACCATCGTTGTCGCGATGGGCGGGTTGGTTGAAAAGCAGTTCACCCGTGCCCTGGATGCCGTGCGCTACGGAGATCTCCGGTTGGCTGCTCTGGTACTGGCCGAAGAGGCCATGGTGAACCAGATGCAGGTTCAGGCCGATCTGTTGTGCAACCAGGTGATCGCCCGCCGTCAGCCGGCTGCAATCGACCTGCGCGAGCTGATTGGGGCAATTCACACCATTCATGATCTTGAGCGGATCGGTGACGAAGCGAAGAAAATCGCGCTTCGCAGCAAGGGGATTGAAACCTACTCCGACCGCGCCTCGCTGCCGCTCGAACGGGTGGCTACAATGGCTGAGAACGCGAGAGGCATGCTTGGGCGCGCACTCGACGCGATGATCCGGCACGATGCCTCGTTGGCGGCGACCGTTCCGGACCTTGATCTCGAGGTCGATAGCGAACGGGATTCTTTGCAAACCAATCTGTTGGCGCGGATGGGGACGGATGCAGGCGCGATCGCAGCCGCTCTTGATTTGATGTTCGTTGTTCAGTCGATCGAGCGGATCGGTGACCATGCGAAGAACCTCGCCGAATATGTGATTCACATTGTTGAGGGCGTGGACACACGCCACACCCGCAACGGCAGCGACGGTCCGCGTTAATCGCCTTGTTTGCGTTCGGTGGCCAGACGCTCTGCCGGCCATTGAATGGAAAAGCAACTGCCATGACCGAGTTTGCTCGTGATTTCCAGTGTTGCTCCGTATCGTTGCAATGCGTGTTTGACGATCGCGAGCCCGAGACCAGTACCTCCTGAGTCGCGGGATCGCCCTCGATCTACCCGGTAGAAGCGTTCGGTCAGGCGGGGAATGTGTTCAGCAGCGATACCGATTCCGGTGTCCCGAACGCACAAGACTCCCTCGGTACCCTGACGTTCCCAATCGACTGTTACCTGACCACCCTCAGGGGTGTAGCGGACCGCATTGGTCAAGAGGTTGCGCACGACCGTCTGCAGATCCAGAGCGTCCGCCTTGAGCCACTGGGGGCCCGACAAGCGGAGACTAATTTGATGACGTCCACCCGAAAGTGCCTGCGCATCGCCGACCAAAATCGTCAGCAAGTCATGGATGTCAATTGGCGTGTTCTCGAAGTCTCGTGGCAGATCGTGTTCTAGCTTGGCAAGGATCAGAAGGTCCTCAATCAGGCGCCGCATGGTGTCGCTTTGCTTGCCAATTGCATCCAGATACTGGCGGCGCGAGTCGTCATCGAGATCAAGATCGAGCATCGTCTCAACAAACCCTGAGATCACTGTCAGCGGGGTCCGAATCTCGTGCGAAATATTGGCAACAAAATCGCGACGCATCGCATCGAGTCGCCGTTGTTCCGTAATGTCGTGTGCGATCAAGAGGCGGTGTGTCTCGTCGGACCGAAACATGCGGACCAGAAACAGGTGCCCTGGGCGCTGCGGCAGGGTCAGTTCAAGTGGGGCGCCGGCGCCGTCTTCGAGCCAGGTATTGAATTCAGGGTCGCGCACGAAGTGATAAATAGGCCGCCGGATCCCGACAATGGCCAGCAATCCTTCAGCAGCTCGGTTGTACCACTCGATCTGGTTCGAGCGATCCAAAACAATCAGTGAATCGGGCATCCGATGCACCGCTGCTCGAACCCGTTCGAGCTCTGCGGCCATATTCGATCGAGCTTCGAATTCTTCGCGGATAAACCGGCTTAGCCGATCAAATGCTCGGCCCCATCGGCCCCAGGCAATCGGCAAGGTTCGCTGTCGAGGCAGCGCTAACCAGTGAAGCAGTTCAGCCAGGTGCCACCCGTGCCAGCCCAGATAAACGGCGAATCCAACTCCGAGGGTCCAGGCCGCAACAATCCATCCGAACAATTGCCCAGAAATGAGTCCCGCCAGTAACAGGACGGAACAATGAAAAAAAGTCGTGGCCAGCCTTGGATTTCCTAGGCCGGTAGGAACCGGTAACCGCCACCCCGGACCGTTTCGATCAGACGCTCATGTCCTGAGGGCTGAAGAGCGAGGCGCAAACGCCGGATGTGAACGTCGACTGTTCTCTCTTCGATAAAGACATGGTCGCCCCAAACCCCATCGAGAAGTTTGCCGCGGGACAACACGCGGTCGGGGTAGCGCATGAGGTAGTGCAGCAACCGGAATTCAGTCGGGCCGAGCTTCAGGGTTTGCTCCCCTGCGGTCACCCGAAACGTATCGGGCTCAAGCCGCAGGCCACCGATCTCCACCGGGTCCTGGCTGGCCTCTGGAGCGCTGCGACGCAACAGGGCCCGG
>RFVZ01000076.1 GCA_009922405.1 Betaproteobacteria bacterium | reverse complement strand
ACGCTCAATCTGCCCAAGCGTGAGGCGCGGCAGGGCCGTCGCCTGCAAGTCGCGTGAGCTTGTCCCGCGTTCTTGCGGCCCACTTGGTCTTAGTAACCGGGTGGGCTTGCGCTCAATCAGAGTGGGTGGCTTTGGGTCGGCTGCAGGATTCAGAGGTCTACTACGATCCGGTCAATATTCGTCAGACGGTTTCCCTCTTGAACAAGACGCCTCACCTCTGGCGCGTCTGGACAATCCAAAGCTGGGATGCCCCAACGGCTGTGGGCGCGCGCTCTGATCGGAGTCAGTATGAGTATGACTGCAGCACGAACCGCTTCCGCGTCCTGCAGCAGGCGTCTTATGCGGGCCCGATGGCGGATGGCATGCGCCTAGCGAAAATGGCCAACCCATCCGACTGGATGGGAGTGACTCCGAATACAGCGCCCGCAAGGCTTCGTGACATCGTTTGTCACTAATTAATGTCTTGACCCGGAGTAGCCGAAATCCGGTGAATCGAAAGGTCAGACCCCAAGAATTCTTGCTCCTCGTCGAGTCGAAGCCCTACGGTGGCTCGCAGCGCGCCGTAAACGACGACGGCGCCGACAAGCGCGATGGCGATTCCCAGAAGGGTGCCTGCGATTTGAGCTCCGAAGCTCACCCCTCCAGCGCCACCAAGCGCCGACTGGCCAAAGATGCCAGCGGCGACACCACCCCAGGCGCCGCAAAGACCATGTAAAGGCCAGACGCCCAGCACATCGTCAATTCGCCAGCGGTTCTGAGTCAGTGTAAAGAGCTGGACAAAGAGCGCGCCCGCGATGGCCCCAACGGCCAAGGCACCCAGTGGATGCATCAGGTCACTGCCTGCGCAGACGGCCACCAGTCCGGCCAGCGGTCCGTTATACGTAAAACCAGGATCGTTACGGCCCAGAGCCCAGGCGGCGAGGGTGCCGCCGACCATCGCCAGCAGAGAGTTCACGGCCACCAGCCCGCTGAGCTTGGTGACTTCCTGAGCGCTCATGACATTGAACCCAAACCAGCCGATCGTCAGGATCCAGGAACCGAGCGCCAGGAACGGAATGCTCGATGGAGGATGGGCCGCGATTCTGCCGTCGCGGCTGTAACGCCCGCGCCGGGCGCCGAGCATCAAAACCGCGACGAGGCCGATCCAGCCGCCGACTGCGTGAACGACAACGCTTCCGGCAAAGTCATGAAAGTTTTCGCCGAACCAGGCTTTGAACTGGTCCTGGATGCCCAGATTGTTGTTCCAGACGATCCCTTCAAAAAAAGGATAGACCAGCGCCACAAGTACCCCCGTGGCAATTAACTGAGGGCCCATCCGGGCGCGCTCGGCAATGCCCCCCGAGATAATCGCCGGGATGGCGGCGGCGAACGTGAGCAGAAAAAAGAATCGGACGAGTTCGACCCCATTGTTCTCCATCAGGAGATCCGCCGACACCAGAAATGATTTCCCGTAAGCCAGGGAATAGCCGACGAGGAAATAGGCGAGCGTCGAAATCGCAAAATCGACGAGAATCTTGACCAGGGCGTTAACCTGGTTTTTGCTGCGGACGGTGCCGAGCTCTAGGAAGGCGAATCCTGAATGCATCGCGAGCACCATGATGGCGCCCAGTAGCAGAAAGAGAGCGTCTTGGCTTGTCTTCGAGAACCCCATAAATGCTCCAACTTAGTGCGTATTTTAAAAAATCCGGCAGTTAAAGCAGGATTTATGCCCTGCATTAGGGATTCCCTGCGCTCCATCAAGAAGCCCATCAATCCAGCATGAGATGAACAACATGAAATTCAGATCGATCGACCGAGCGCACCAACATAAAGCGTTATGTACCAAATTGGTGCGTCGCGCTTGGGTTCGATTCGTTGTAGGGCTCCTTGTCATCATGAGCTTTTCGACTGGGTTGGTCGCGGCTGAGACTCCGTCGGCGGTGGCGCCAACCGCACTGGCGCCGACTGGCATTTTGCGGGTGGTCATTAACCTGGGTAACCCAATCCTTGCCCGCAAGGATGCCCCAAGCGGTGATCCGGTCGGTGTGTCGGTCGATCTGGCGACCGAACTGGCCAATCGACTCAAGACGCCGCTCAAGCTCGTAGCGGTGAATTCAGCCGGACAAGCGGTTGATCTCGTGACACGTGAAATGGCGGACGTTGGTTTTTTTGCGATTGACCCAGTAAGGGGTCAGGGGATCGCGTTTACGCCCGCGTACGTTCAGATCGAGGGCAGCTACCTTGTCCGAGACGGTTCGCCAATCCAATCGAATGAGGAGGTCGACCGGACGGGTCATCGAATCGTGGTGGGTAAGGGCAGTGCTTATGACTTGTTCTTGACTCGAGAAATTAAGCAGGCGCAATTGGTCAGGGCCAATACATCGCCTGAGGTCGTTCGCTATTTTGTGGAAAACAATGTCGAGGTCGCGGCCGGAGTTCGGCAGCAACTTGAGGCAGACGCGCGCACAGTGCCGGGGCTACGCCTCCTGGATGGTCGATTTATGGTCATTGATCAGGCGATGGGCGCCCCCAAGTCCCGGTCAGACGTGGCCCACACGCAGCTTCGTCAGTTCGTCAACGAGATGAAGTTGAGCGGATTCGTGGCTGCCAGCCTCAAGCGACATGGCATTGACGGTGCTGTGGTTGCGCCATGAATACTCTGCTGGCGCAGGTGAGCGACACCCATATTCGCGGGCCAGGCCAGCTCGCGTACGGCCGACTCGATACGGCGCCCTATCTCTCGGTAGCGCTGGGCACCCTGATGCGAATGCCCCAAAAACCTGATGCCGTGATCCTCACTGGGGATCTCACGGATTTTGGGAGCCCCCGCGAGTACGCCCATCTGGCCGAATTACTGGCCTGTCTGGAGATGCCTTTTTATCTGATGCCGGGCAATCACGATGACCGCGAAAACCTGCGTGCCGCATTCTCCGCCCATGGGTATTTAGGGTCCACGGGATTCATTCAATACGTCATTCAAGTTCGTGATCTGAGGATCATCGCGATTGACACCACCGAGCCGGGTCAGAGCTCAGGCCGGCTCTGTTCGTCGCGCCTCGATTGGCTCAGGGCCGAACTGGCCGCGGAACCTGCGGTGCCCACGGTGATCGCGATGCATCACCCGCCCTTCAAAACCTTGATTGAGCCCATGGATGAAATCGGGTTGCTGGAGGGCGGGGACGAACTGGAATCGATCATCGCCGCGCACCCAAGCGTCAAGCGCGTGATCTGCGGCCATCTCCACCGAACGATCTATACCGGCTTTGCAGGGACCGTTGCCTCAACGGCGCCGAGCCCTGCCCACCAGGTGGCTCTCGATTTTGAGTCGGGTGCCGATTCGGCATGGAACCTTGAACCCCCGGGATTTCATCTGCATGTGTGGAACAGCGCGGGCGTCTTGCTGACCCACGCCGTCCCGGTCGGGGAGTTCGAGGGGCCTTATTCTTTCCTCTAACTGAACTTTCCCGTACCTGAACTTTCCTATAACTGAACGCCGCGGGTCAATGCGCCATCGACGACCAGATTGGTGCCGGTGATAAAGCTGGCAGCGGGGCTCGCCAAAAACACCACCGCGTTCGCCATTTCTTGTGGCGTTCCCATGCGACCGGTTGGGTTGAGGCGCATGGCTTCGGCAAAGAGTGCGGGGTTGCCGTGTTCGATCTGCTCCCAGATCCCACCGGCAAAGTAGGTGTTGCCTGGCGAGACGGTATTGGCGCGAATGCCTTTGCCCGCGAGGTGGAACGCAAGGCCTTGGGTGTAGTGAATCAGTGCCGCTTTGAAGGCGCCATAAGGCCCTGATGCGAAGTCGATCTCGCGACCCGAAACGCTTGAGATCGTCACGATCGAGGCGTGTTTGCTGTGTTCGAGACTCGGCATTGCCGCTTCGACCAAGCGAACACTCCCCATCAAGTCGACATCGAATCCCTTTTTCCAGGCGGCTTCGTCTGGCGCGACCGCGAGCGCACTGACATTGGCGACGACGATGTCGATCCCGCCGAGCGCTTTTGCGGCGCCAGTTGCCCAGGCCTTTAGGGCATCGCCATCACCCACATCGGCAACGCTTCCGACAATCCTCACGCCATGCTTAGCGAGATCGCTCATCGCGCGCTCAACTTCGTCCGCGTTGCGGGCGCAAAAGGCGACGTTCACACCTTCAGCGGCGAGCGTCTCAACGATGGCGCGTCCGATGCCCTTGGTACCACCCGTGACGACGGCGTTTAGCCCTTTCAATCCGAGATCCATGTTGACTCCTGATCAGCTCGTTAAATGTTGGTTCTTGAGGTCGTTAGCTCTTTAAGTATTTCTTCTCGACGCCGGCGGCAACAGAGTACTTCGGATCGACGAAGTTGCCGAGACGGACCTTGCCGCATTGACTCAGCATCATGTAAGCATCCCATTTGTCGTAACCATATTCCTTCGCCATCCAGTTCACGAGCTCGTGATAGGCAATCCGGGTCGCGTCTTCAAGTGGTCGTGCGCTGCCAATGCACATGATTTGCGATTCGGTCTCGAGCCTTGGCCAGTCGATCTGCCAGGACTTGATCAGATCGACATGGATCGTGGTTCGGCTTGCATACTCGACTGCGGTGCCGCAGACTTCACCGTCGCCCTGACAGGCGTGGGCATCGCCAATAAACAGTCGGGCGCCAGGTGAGCGCACGGGCAAATAGGTGACGCTGCCGGGGCCCATGTCGGGCACGTCCATGTTGCCCCCGTGATTGTCGGGCGTCAGCGAGTTGATCGAATCGATTTCGGGCGAAAGACTCAGTGTTCCGATATGGGGACGGTAGGGCAGTTTGACCCGGGCGCTCCAGTAGACCCCCTGTTCATCGAGATCGATCTTGCGGGTGATTTCGGGCAGAGGCTCATTCAAGAGCGCGGTCATGTCGGTCCCGGTCAGCGCTCCAAAGCGCGGAATCAGGCAACACGTGCCCCGCGGGTTATTGCCACGCGGCAACATCGATTCGATATGAACCGCGACGACATCACCCTTCTCGGCGCCGGTCACAAGGATCGGCCCGTTTTGGGGATTTAAAAACGGCACGCGCAGTTTGGCGCTGGGCAGATCTTGTTCCGTCACGATGTGGCCATCGAAAGCGTCACGTGTATCGACGATCACGCGGTCACCCGGGGCGATTTCGAGCACTGGCTGAGAGTAGGGCCCGATGGTGTAGTGGAACGTGCCCTGGCGCTCTTCGGTGAGTTCGTGGGTTGTGCCGACCCGCCCTTGGGCGACGCCGCGTAGGTGCATGATCGATTCGGGTAGCCAGCTCATGGGGTTCTCCTGCAAGGTCTTAGAGATTCAGATCGCTCAATGAAGGATGTCGGTCTTAGTTTAGTTCGTTAGCGAGGCGAAAGTCCTCCCTTGCTTCATTCGCCTGTCATTGAAAGCCTTGAAGCTTCGTCTGGACTTCCAAAACCTTCGAAGAGGACCTCCCGATGAAGCTGTTATTGACGCTCCCGCATCACGTTCTGAGTTCGAGCCTTCGCACCAAGTTCAGCGCGGTTACGCTGGCGACCTTCGCGTTGTTGAGCAGCCCAACCCAGGCGCAGACGGCCTATCCCGCGACACTGGCCGGCCACGCGGTGTTGCCCGCCCAGTCATTTGTTGAAGCACCGGCGGACGCGCCCGAGGATCTCAGGCGCAGCGGTAAATTCACGACGGGTAAGCGCGTCGAAACGCTCGGTTCAGTCGAGGGGCAATCAGCAGGTCGTCCAACCGGTGTCTCGGTACCTTTTCAGGGCCAGCCGCTGCAGGGGCACTCGGGCATCAAGGTGATGGAAGACGGTACTTTCTGGATTCTGACCGATAACGGTTTTGGTTCGAAAGCCAACTCGCCCGATTCGATGCTTTACCTGAATCATTACAAAGTTGATTTCCAGAGCGGGCAGTGGCAGCGCGCCCGGACTGTTTTTTTGCATGACCCCGACAAGAAGGTGCCCTTCCGTATCGTCCATGAGGGCACAACCGCCCGTTATCTGACCGGGAGCGATTTCGATACGGAGAGCTTTCAGTTCGCCGACGGTGCAATCTGGATTGGCGATGAATTTGGCCCTTATCTGCTGAAGACTGATCTGAATGGCAAGGTCCTGGCTTTTTTTGAAACGCTTGTCGACGGCAAGCTGGTTCGCTCGCCGGATCATTTTACGGTGACCACCCCCGCTGCTCCCGGCGGTACCGTTGCGTTCGAGGCCCGTCGCTCGAAGGGGTTCGAAGGCATGGCCGCCTCCAAAGATGGACGTCACCTGTATCCCCTGCTCGAAGGCGCGCTGTGGGATGAATCGACCAAGTCGTTCGAAAACGTCGATGGCCGGCAGTACCTCCGAGTGCTGGAATTTGACGTGAAGGCGCAGAAGTACACCGGCCGACATTGGAAATATATTCTAGAGGCCAATCAACATGCGATTGGTGACTTCAATATGATCGATGCGACCACCGGTCTCATCATCGAGCGCGATAACGCCGAGGGTACCGCCGCGCGTGCCTGTCCGGAAGGCCAGAAGCGGACCGACTGCTTTCATGATCTGGCCAAGTTCAAGCGCGTCTACAAGATCGAAATGTCCGATGCGAATGTCGGCAAAGCCGTTCGAAAGATTGGCTATATCGATCTGATGAATATCGCTGATCCGAAGAAACTTGCCCGTAAGCCCCTGGATAACGGCGTGTTGACCTTCCCGTTCTTTACGATTGAGAACGTCGATGTTGTCGACGCCAAGCACATCGTGGTGGGGAACGACAACAACCTGCCGTACTCAAGCAGCCGCGAGCCGAATCGCGCCGACGACAACGAGCTAATTCTTCTGGAGGTTGAGGAACTGCTGAAAGCGCGCTGAGATTGCAGGGCGGGTCGCTTGTTAGTCAAAGACTTCAGTCGAGGGTATCGAGCTGTGACGGGTTAAAGTGCGCGCATGGATACCCGTCACCCCCCGTTTGATTCGCGCGATTTGCGCAATGCCTTTGGCTGCTTCGCGACCGGCGTCACGGTCGTTACCGCTCGAGGCAATGACGACCGTCTCGTCGGCGTCACCGCGAATTCGTTTAGTTCGGTCTCACTCGACCCGCCGATTGTTTCGTGGAATTTGGGTCGAAAGTCACCCAGCCTTCAAGGGTTTGAGGAGGCAGGGCGGTTTATTGTCAACATCCTGGCGTCCGATCAGGAGGCGCTGTCGAATCATTTCGCTGGCAAGTCACCTGAGAAATTCACTGGGATTGAATTTGACGAGGGGCTGGCCAGGCTGCCTATTCTGCGCGGCTGCACAGCGGTGATTGAGTGTCGAACGATTCAGTCCCTTGTTGTGGGTGACCACGTTCTCTTTTTAGGGGAGGTCGAGCAGTACCGCTATCAGGGGCGCGAGCCCCTGATGTTCTGTCAGGGCGCTTATCTACCTGGCTCTACTTCAGGCCAGCGTTAGTTCAACGTTGATATTGCCGCGGGTTGCATTGGAGTAAGGACAGACTATGTGTGCGCTGTCCACGAGGTCCTGGGCCACGTGGCGGTCGAGTCCCGGTAGGCTGATGTGCAGTCGGGCTGCAATTCCAAAGCCGTTTGGGATCGGGCCCAAATCAACGCTGGCGTCGATTGAGGCGTTATCTGGAACGGCGACCTTTTTGAGACCAGCGACGTGCTTGAGCGCGCCCATGAAACAGGCCGAATAGCCCGCAGCAAAGAGCTGTTCTGGGTTTGTCGCGCCGCCTTTGCCGCCGAGTCCTGGGGGCGGGGAAAGCTTGACATCGAGCAGGCCGTCATCGGATTTCGCATGGCCGTCACGTCCACCAGTGACGTGGGTGTGGGCGGTGTAAAGAACTTTTTCCAGAGCGGTCGTCATAAGGTTTCCTTCAAATTTGGGGGTTGAATGCTCAGGTTGAACCGGCGGCCTGAAGCTTATCTTGGGTTTGTGTCTCAAAGTCGCTGGCGTCATGACGTTCGTGCAGTTGAGTCTCGAGGGGGCCCATGACACGGTTGACCATCCGGCCCCGACGCACGGCGGGGCGCTGAGCGATTTCGTCGGCCCAGCGAATCACATGGGTGTATTCGTGGACCTGAAGGAATTCGCCGCCCTCGTACAAATGGCCTTTAGCCATGCCGCCATACCAGGGCCAGATCGCGATATCGGCAATCGTGTAATCGTCACCGGCGATATATCGGCTGATCGCGAGGCGCTGATTGAGCACGTCGAGTTGGCGTTTGACCTCCATTGCGAAGCGGTCGATCGCGTATTCAATCTTGATTGGGGCATAGGCGTAGAAGTGCCCGAACCCACCGCCAAGATAAGGCGCGCTACCCATTTGCCAGAATAACCAGGACATACATTCGGCGCGCAAGGCGGGGTCTGTCGGTACGAGCGTGCCAAACTTCTCGGCCAGATACAGCAGAATCGCACCCGATTCGAAGACCCTCACCGGTTCGGCAACACTGCAGTCGACGAGAGCGGGAATCTTTGAGTTTGGGTTGGCGCCAACGAAGCCGCTCGAGAACTGAGCGCCGTCGCGGATGTTCACCAACCAGGCATCGTACTCTGCGCCTTCGTTCCCCAGAGCGAGCAGTTCTTCGAGCATCACGGTGACCTTGACGCCATTTGGCGTGGCCAGCGAATAAAGCTGAAGCGGGTGCTTACCGCGCGGGAGTTCTTTGTCATGCGTCGCGCCAGCGACGGGTCGATTGATGCTGGCGAAATGGCCGCCGTTGGGTTTGTTCCAGATCCAGACCTTGGGTGGAACGTAAGGAGTCTGATCATCCATGAGCATTACCGGTTATTTGATGCGGACTGCCAGCCACCACCCAACGCCTGAAACAAGGCGGCTGAGTTGCCGAGTCGGCTCGCTTGTGCCTGAGCGACATCAAAGCTCGCCTGGAACACTGTGCGTTGTGCATTCAGCAGAACAAGGCGATCAATATAACCGCTGGCATGTTGCTTTTCTGTGAGTGCTAAAGCAACTCGGGCCGACCGCTCCACACCGAGTGCGGCATCGAGCGCCTCAGTGTCGGATTGGATTGCCTGAAGGGTATCCGCAACATTCTGAAAGGCGTTGATGACGGTTGCCTGATATTGCGCGGTGGCGACGTTGAGATTTTCGCGGGCCGCCCGCTCCCGAAAGCGAAGCGTTCCGCCATCGAACAGTGGTGCGGCGAGATTGCCAGCCAAATTAAAGAATGGTCCTCCGGACGAGAACATTCCTGCAAAGTTTCGAGCCCCCCCGCCAAGCGAAGCATCAATTGAAAACTGTGGTAACCGGTTTGCTCGTGCGACGCCAACGAGCTCGCTCGTTGCCCTTAATTGCTCTTCGGCGGCGCGCACATCGGGGCGCTGCTCGATAACTTGCGACGGCAGCATGAGAGGCAGCTCGGCAGGCAGGCGCAGCGATTCCATCGTGAAGGTTTCGGGTAGTTCGGCATCCTGAGGCGCGCCACAAAGCGCGCGCAGGAGGTTCCGGTTGAGCTCGAGCTGTTTGCGCAGCGGCACCACGAGCTGGCGCGCCTGCGCCAATCCGGTTTCCTGGTTGGCCACATCGAGCTTAGATGCGACGCCTGCTGATTGCTGGCGCTGTACGATTCCGAGTGCTCTGACGCCGCTGCCGATCAAGGCCTCGGTGGTCGCGAGCTGTTGTCGCAGAAGGGCCTCCTGAATCGCTGCCGCCACGACATTACTGGCCAGTGTGAGCGTCGTTGCCTCGAGTTGGAAGCGTTGCAGCCGGGCGCTCGCCTGCAGCGATTCGACGAGGCGCTTGTTTACACCAAAGACATCGGGATTAAACCCCACCGTGAGCTGCGCGGTATGGAAGTTATAGAGTCTAGACGCATCACCCGGGCCACTGGTTTGAGCGCCAGGCGTGTTGCCGCTCTGGCTATTAGGGTTCCGAACG
Organism: Betaproteobacteria bacterium; assembly: GCA_009922405.1. GTDB lineage: Bacteria > Pseudomonadota > Gammaproteobacteria > Burkholderiales > Burkholderiaceae_E > RFPW01. The sequence continues at coordinate 607 of RFVZ01000076.1, read as the reverse complement.
CGCAGCGGGGCGTAGTTGGCCTGCACCGTAGGAAAAAAGTATCCGCGTTGGGCCGAGACATTTTCCTGGGCTGCGCGCAAGGCGGCATGCGCTACGTCGATGTTTGGGTTGGCCGCAAGTGCGCGCTCAACGAGGCGATTAAGGTCGGGCGAACCAAAAGCCGTCCACCAGTCCGATTGAATCTCGGCGCCCTGAATCAATCGTTGGCCACTCGTGATCTGCGCATCCCCGTCGCCGGACTTTGACGTGGCGCGCGAAGAGCCACTCGCGCCGAAGGACAGTGATTCAGGCAACCTTGGCCGAACATAATCCGGCCCGATTGCGCAGCCACTCACGAGACACAACGGGATCGCGAGCGCTCCAAGTAGTCGGGGGACTCTTTTAGGGTTCAATGCGATCACTGCGTTCAAAGAAGTCACCAAAAACCCGCAAGGCCACCGGCAGGACAAGAAGGGTAAAGACAGTACCGGTGACAATACCGCCGACAATCACGCAGGCAAACGGGCGCTGGGTTTCACTGCCAATACCCTGCGATAGAGCGGCGGGTAGTAGCCCCAACCCAGCCATCAGCGCGGTCATCAGAATCGGTCGCAGACGAGAAACCGCA
>RFVZ01000075.1 GCA_009922405.1 Betaproteobacteria bacterium | reverse complement strand
TGGTGCTGCTGAGAGGAATCGAACCCCCGACCTACTGATTACGAATCAGTTGCTCTACCAACTGAGCTACAGCAGCACAGTCCGACACTATAAACGGCGGCGTGCCTGTCGGGCAATTCGATCAACGACCCACTTAGTCGCCAAGCCCCTTGGGCAAGGGGAAGCGCACATGCTCTTCGAGACCATCCAGGCGCTGGACTTCACCGGCGCCGAGTTCGCGAAGGCGCGCGACGAGTTCTTCAACCAACACTTCGGGGGCTGATGCACCCGCCGTCACCCCGATTCGGAGGCGCCCCCGAACGCGCTCGGCATCGAGTTCGCTGGCGCTGCCGATCAGGAGCGCCTCGACGCCAAGATTTTCGGCGACTTCGCGTAAGCGATTGCTGTTCGAACTGCTTGGGCTACCGACGACAAGAACCAGATCGCATTGGGGAGCCATCTGCTTGACGGCGTCCTGACGGTTTTGGGTCGCGTAGCAGATATCACTCTTCTTCGGCTCGGCGATCGTGGGGAACCGCTCACGCAATGCAGCCACGATCCCGGTGCAATCGTCAACCGACAGCGTCGTCTGGGTCACGTAGGCCAAGCGTTGTGGGTCGGTGACCTTCAGCGTCGCCACATCGGCCACCGTTTCAACGAGGTGAATGCCACCCTGGGCCTGGCCCATGGTGCCCTCGACCTCGGGGTGTCCGCGGTGGCCGATCATAATGATCTCGCGGCCGTCGCGCTGAATCTTGCCGACTTCGACGTGAACCTTGGTGACCAATGGGCAGGTGGCATCAAAGACCCGCAACCCCCGCGATTCGGCATCTGAGCGCACCGCTTTGGAGACACCGTGGGCCGAAAAAACGACGGTCGCACCGGTTGGAATTTGATCGAGTTCATCAACGAACACCGCGCCCATGCCCCGCAGGCGCGAGACGACATGGTCGTTATGAACAATTTCATGGCGTACGTAGATCGGCGCCCCGAACTTATCGAGAGCACGTTCGACGATCTCGATTGCACGATCGACACCGGCACAAAATCCGCGCGGCTGCGCCAGCATGATCTGCATCAAAGGACTCCGATCACCCGGGCCTGCAGGCGCAAGCGCTGACCCGCGAGTGGATGATTGAAATCGAACACAGCGCGAGTCGTGTCGATGTTCTTGAGGACCCCGGCGTACGTTCCACCGTTAGGTGCGGGGAACTCCACCACATCGCCTGGCACCCATTCGGCGCCCGGCTCGCCGTGCTCATCAAGCACCGAGCGCAGGATGACCTGAACCAGTTCAGGATTGCGAATGCCGTAAGCGCTGTCGGGCTCGACCACGACGTCAATGGACTCGCCCTCGGCCACGCCGATCAGACAGTGTTCCAGCGGTTGGCTGAACTGCCCCGTACCGAGTTGCAAGGTGGCGGGCTGACCCTCGAATGTGTCGGCGACCACGCCGTCTGCGTCGGCCAGACTGATCCTGAAATGCAAGGTAACGAACGAGTCTGCAAGAACCCTAAGCCCCCCCGATTGCGGTTGGCCTTGATTCAAGGCGGGACCCGAAGGCTGCGTTGCAGGCTTCGGCGCCAGGAGATTGATTGGTTTCTTTTCCATGCCCATATTTTAGACGCCGGAATGCCGACCCGAACAGAGGCAAATGCAATGAGAATCACTGACTGGCCAGCAAACGAGCGTCCGCGCGAGCGCCTGCTCACTCTGGGAGTAGGCGTCTTGTCGGACGCCGAACTGCTTGCGATCTTCCTGCGTACGGGGGTTGCGGGGTGTAGCGCGGTCGAACTCGCGCGCGGTTTGCTGCAAGATTTCGGTGGACTGGCTGGTTTACTCGCGGCCGACAATCAACAGCTCGGCGCCTGTCGCGGGATCGGACAGGCCACCGTTGCCCTGTTGCGAGCGGCACTTGAACTGGCCCGACGAGCACTGGCGGACGAGCTTACGCGGGGCGATACCCTGGCGAATCCGACGCAAGTTGCGGGCTTTTTGCAACTTTGGTTGCGCGACCGGCCCTTCGAAGTGTTTGCAGCCCTGTTTCTGGACGCCCGCAACCGCCTCATCGTGGCTGAAGAACTGTTTCGGGGGACGCTGACTCAAACGGCGGTCTACCCACGCGAGGTTGTCCGCCGCGCACTTGCTGTCAATGCGGCAGGCGTCATCCTCGCGCACAACCATCCTTCCGGAGCGGCAGAACCGAGCGCGGCTGACCAGATACTGACCCAAGCCTTACGGGCGGCTTGCGCGCTCGTCGACGTCCGGGTACTGGACCATATAATTGTCGCGGGGCATCAAACCCATTCATTTGCAGCGCATGGACGGCTTTGAATGAGATTGCGCGCGAACGTGACTTGCGCCATCAGACAATCAGCGATAAATTAGAGGGCTTTTCTGAGAGGGAGTTCCACCATGGCTCGAGTTTGCCAAGTGACCGGCAAGGCGCCGATGGTCGGCAACAACGTTTCGCACGCCAATAACAAGACCAAGCGTCGTTTTCTGCCTAACCTGCAATACCGCCGGTTTTGGGTCGAAAGCGAAAAGCGTTTCGTGCGTCTACGCGTATCGAACGCTGGTCTGCGTACGATCGACAAAGTCGGTATCGACACGATTTTGGTTGACCTTCGCGCGCGCGGCGAAATCTGACGCCGGCCCTTTTTATCCATTACTAGAACGCGAGATCGCTCACCATGCGCGACAAGATCAAGCTTGAATCAACGGCCGGCACCGGTCATTTCTACACGACAACCAAGAACAAGCGCACCACGCCAGAGAAGCTCGAGATCAAGAAATTTGATCCAGTGGCGCGCAAGCACGTCGCATACAAAGAAACCAAACTGCGCTAGAAGCCGAGGGCTTGAGGCCCAAGTCCTCAAGCCACTTTTTTATGCCGCGTAGCAGCGCACTCGCAAGGACAAGTCCTCAAGAGCGCGCACCCCACTAGCCTCGGCGCGCTGGCACCAGCCCTGCAGTTGCAGAACTAACTGATCACTCGAAACGGTCGACCGCGACCACAGCGCAGTTAGTTCAGCCCGCATTTCGAGCAGCTTGCGGAGCGATTCGCTCGCAGCGCAAATATCGATCAGGCGGGCGCGTTGCGCCTCAGTCCATCGCGACGCGTCGGTCGGCACCCAGCGCCGAGCCGACTCCACCAGTTTTGAATCTGACATCTGCGCTTGACGCAGGCGCTTGGCTTCTTCGCGACAGGCGCGTTTGAGGTGGATGGCGTAGGTACTCATCATGTCATGTCGATAGGCGAGCAACGCGGCCAGTGAATCGCTATCCGGCCGGGGCTTGGGCGACACAAACCGGGGCTTGGGAATCACCTTCTTGACCCGCGCAAGACCAAAAAGAGCGAGCAGACGGATGTACTGCCAACCCAGATCAAACTCAAACCACTTCGACGAAAACTTCGCCGACGTCGGATAGGAATGATGGTTGTTGTGCAGTTCCTCGCCGCCGATCCAGATCCCCCAGGGCGAGATATTTCGACTCGCATCGGCGCAATCGATGTTTCGGTAGCCCCAGTAGTGGCCAATCCCATTGATCACACCAGCCGCATGGATCGGTATCCACATCATCTGAACGGCCCAGATCGAAATACCGATGGGACCAAGCAAGGCTAGATTAATGATCGCCATCAGCGTCACCCCCAGCACGGGATGGGGGGTATAAACCTGCCGCTCGACCCAGTCGTCCGGACAACCGTGACCAAATTTTTCGATCGTCTCACGATTGAGGACTTCGGCGCCATACAACTCAGCGCCACTGAACAATACGGTGCGCAGGCCGCGTGTCTGCGGACTGTGAGGGTCTTCTGAAGTCTCACAGCGCGCATGGTGTTTGCGATGAACGGCCGCCCATTCGCGGGTGACCATTCCGGTGGTCATCCAAAGCCAAAATCGGAAGAAATGGCTGACGACGGGATGCAGGTCCAGGGACCGGTGGGCCTGACAGCGATGCAAATAGATCGTCACCGCCGCAATCGTGATTTGGGTCAGAACCAGTGCGATCACACCAAGCTGCCACCAGGGCAGATCAAAAAAGCCACCATCGACCCAGTCAAAAAAGATCGCGTACGTCCCTTCGAAACTCATTCAATTTCCTAAATTCGCGAATAAACCTGTGTACGGTAAGCGACCCGTGATGCAGCGGCAACCGGATTCAGACGGCAGACGGCTTCAGGCGCTGAAAAGCGACAGCATAGAAGCCGTCACACCCCTCTAGATGCGGCAACAGGGTCCGGGCTCCGGGAAAACCCGTTGCAAGTCCGGCGCCACCCGAATCGGCATCCACGGCCATAAAGTCTGGATGCTTTTCGGCAAATGCTCGAGCCACACCATCGATACGAGACGCCCACCGGGTTTGACCAACTGAGCGGCTGCCGCAAGGATGGCGCCCTGACGAACGGTGAGTTCGGCAACATCGCGAAGACTTTGCCGCCACTTGAGATCGGGATTGCGCCGCAGTGTCCCCGTACCACTGCACGGTGCATCGACCAACACGCGATCGGCGCGTTTCGAGAGTCGGGACAACTTTGGGTCCGCCTCCGACTCAATCCGCATCGGCTGCACATTGGTCGCGCCCGCCCGCAATAGTCTCGGCCGGAGTTTTGCAAGACGCCCCTCCGAAACGTCGATTGCAAAGACCTGACCACCGCCCCGCATTGCAGCCGCCAGTGCCAGCGTCTTTCCGCCCGCGCCCGCACAAAAATCAACAATCGTTTCGCCTCGTTTAGCGCCGACACATGCAACCAGCCATTGGCTTCCCGCATCCTGGACTTCAACCCAACCGTCCAGAAACGTCTTCGAGTGCTCGAGTGCCGGATGCCCCGTGAGGCGGAGCGCGCCCGGAACCTTCTCAATAGCCGTGGCCGCAATGTCTTCGGCAGCGAGGGCTGCGATCGCGGCCGGAACATCGGCCTTGAGCAGATTCACGCGAAGATCGAGCGGCGCTGGCGCCAACAACGAAGACTCAAGAGCCTCCAGCGCTTCCCCCGACCACTGCGCGGCGAGGCGCTCATGCAGCCAGTCAGGCAGGCTGTTGCGAACCGCCGGGGCGAGCGCGGCCGCACGCAATGGGTCATCCACTGCGGGGGCAATATTCGAGAACCAGCGCGCGAGATCAGGATCACGGGCAATCACACCCGAGCAGGCCTTTTCGCCGGCCACCATACAGAGAGCCAGCAGGGCCAACAATCGTTCCCGCGGCCCTGGTCCACCCGCAATCAAATGTTCGAGCCGGCGCCGGTGGCGCAATACGGCAAATGCGGCCTGCGCGATCCGCGCCCGGTCTCGCCGCCCCAATTCGGGATGCGCCCGAAAGAATTCCCGCAAAAGCACATCCGCTGGTCGAATGCAGGGCAACAACCTGCGAACTGCATCTTCAAGCAACCAAAATCGAACGCCACCGGCCATACCTGCGCCTTCGACTCCGCCGCCGATCACACCGCCGGGCGCGCCAGTACCCCGCGCACCAAGCCGCGCACCAACCCTCTGGCCCGGCGCGAGTCGCCTCTGCGGGGAAGATCGCTGGGACAGTCGATCAGTCCGCGCCCCGATCGGTTTTCCGGGACGCCCCGACTTATCCGTTGCCATTCAGTTCGAGCCTTTCAATAATCCAGAATCAACAGGCGCTCGCGCGCGCTGACTCCGTCGATTTCAACGCGACCACCGCCAGGATGAGTTGGCAAATGGATCCGCCCGTCAGCTAACCAGCTCACCGCGCGCGGGAGGATCTGATGCTCGGTCTCAAGCACTCGGGCCGCCAGGGTTTCAGGGATGTCACCCGAGCGCACTGGCACCACTGATTGCGCCAGAATCGGCCCATGATCCAAGGTCGGCGTCACCAAATGCACGGTGGCGCCATGCACGAGAGCACCCGCCTCGAGAGCGCGGCGATGAGTATGCAAGCCTGGAAACGCAGGCAGCAAGGAGGGATGGATGTTTAACAGACGCCCACTGTAGTGGGTCACCAACGGGACCCCAAGAATACGCATGAATCCAGCTAACACCACAAGATCGGCCGCAAAGCGCTCCAAGTGGTCCAAAAGCTTGTGCTCAAATTCGGCACGCTCGGCGTAATTTCGCCACGGGACAATAGCGAATTCAATGCCCGCCTGCGCGGCAATCTCGAGACCTGGCGCATCCTCCCGATCGGCAATCACCCCGACCACCGCATGCCGCCAGTGTTCCTGGCGAGCGGCGCGCAGAATCGCCTGGAGGTTGGAGCCCCGTCCGGAAATCATCACGACGATACGGCGCATGAGTCGATGGTAGCACCCACACGCCCTATAATTCAGGCCCTTGCGACGATTTCCCGCCACCGAATGCTCCCCTCCGGCCAATCTGCTTTGATGCCAACCCTGGTGCGCCTGCAACGGGTGCGCGCCAGGTCTGGAACCCATGCCGGACTACAACCCCCGAATGCAACGCCCTGCGCGGTTGCGATCGGCACCTTTGATGGCGTTCATTTGGGTCATCAGACGCTGCTTGCGAGACTCTGCCAGGCTGCTCGGGTGCGCAATCTGGAACCCGCGGTGCTGACGTTTGAACCCGCCCCCCGCGAATGGTTTGCGCGACAACGCGGCGAAGTGGTGCCCACCCGGATTTCTTCGCTACGCGATCGCATCGCCCAACTTGCTCAATGTGGCGTCCGCCGGGTGGGTCTCACTCGTTTCGATGCCGAATTGGCCGCCCTGTCGGCACATGACTTCATCGAATCTGTGCTGGTTGGCCAAATGGGTGCCCGCCATCTCTTCGTCGGTGACGACTTTCGCTTTGGCGCCAGACGCAGCGGTGATTACACGCTACTCGAAGCACTCGGACCCGAACTCGGTTACACGGTCGAGCGCCTCGAGTCAGTCACCAATGCAGCCGGCGCCCGGGTCTCGAGCTCTGCCATTCGCCGCCTTCTGGCTGACGGCGATCTGGCGGGCGCGACCGCGCTGCTTGGCACCCCTTGGCACCTTGACGGACGGGTGATTCACGGTGCGAAGCTGGGTCGCACGCTCGGGTTTCCAACCCTCAACCTCCGGGTACCAACGGCCCATCCGGCTGCGAAAGGGATCTTTGTTGTACAGGTCCACGGGCTTGCGCCGACCCCACTACCGGCGGTCGCCAGCCTCGGCACGAGGCCCGTGGTTGAGGATGCGGGACGTATGCTGTTGGAAACGCATCTTCTGGACTGGCAGGGCAATGCCTACGGCCGGCTCATTCGTGTTGAATTTCTTCACAAGTTGCGCGATGAAGCCCGTTGGGAGGGACCCAACGCGCTGGCCCAGCTGACCGCCCAAATCCAGCGTGATGCGGCGGACGCCCGCGCCTGGTTTGCCGAATCTTTGAATCTCTAGGACTCAGAATGTCGTCGATGCCCGAATGGCGAACCACGCTCAATTTGCCAGACACCCCGTTCCCGATGCGGGGCGACCTTGCCAAGCGCGAGCCCGCCTGGGTTGCGCAATGGAATGACGCCGATGGCAATGGCTCAGCCGGCGTCTATCACCGGATCCGACCTCTCGTGGCTGGCCGTCCGCTATTTGTGCTGCACGATGGTCCACCGTACGCGAATGGTGACATTCACATTGGTCACGCGGTTAATAAGGTTCTGAAAGACATCATTGTCAAATCGCGGCTGATGGCGGGTTTTGATGCGCGTTATGTGCCGGGCTGGGATTGCCACGGCATGCCGATCGAAATTCAGATTGAAAAGAAGCACGGCAAAGGGATGGCTCCGGCCAAGGTCCAGGCACTTGCCCGGGCCTATGCCGAGGAGCAAATCGGGCGTCAGCTCAAGGACTTCCAGCGCCTGGGCGTGCTCGGCGAGTGGGATAACCCCTATCGCACGATGGCGCCCAAAACCGAAGCCAACGAAATCCGCGCGCTCGGACGCATTCTCAAGGCGGGGTTTGTTTATCGAGGCCTGAAGCCGGTCAACTGGTGCTTCGACTGCGGGTCTGCGCTCGCTGAAGCGGAGGTCGAATACGCCGACCGCGAGGATCCGGCAGTCGACGTCGCATTTCCCTTTTTGCTAGACCAGGGGCCTGCATTGGCAGCGGCGTTCGGGCTGGATATTAGCGAATTGAGCGATCGCCCTGGCGCCATTGTGATCTGGACCACGACCCCCTGGACTCTGCCCGCCAACCAGGCACTCAATCTTCACCCCGAGATCATCTATGCGTTGTTGGATATCCGGCCCGAAGGCCCGGGACCCGGCAGCCAAGCGCTCGGCGGTGGATCGCGCTGGCTGATTGTCGCGGCTGATCGTGCGGAGACCTGCCTTAAAGACTGGGGACTTGAGGGCACCGTGCGGGCGACCGCCCCAGGCAGTTCACTGAGCGGGACCCGCTTCGCGCACCCGCTATCCAAGCATCCGGCCTATCACCGGAGTTCTCCAGTCGTCCTTGGCGAGTACGTGACGATTGAAACGGGGACCGGCGTGGTTCACTCATCGCCCGCATATGGGGTGGATGACTTTCTGTCCTGCAAAGCCAGTGGGCTCACCGACGCCGAAATCCTCACCCCCGTGCTCGGTGACGGGCGCTATGTGGATTCGCTCGCGCTGTTCGGCGGATTATCGATTTGGGACGCCAATCCCCGCATCGTCGAGGCCCTGCGAGAGGCCGGCAACCTCCTGCGGGTGCAACGCTACAAACACCCCTACATGCACTGTTGGCGCCACAAGACGCCGATCATTTACCGGGCGACCAACCAGTGGTTCGCTGGCATGGACATCACTCCGGCGGATGGCAGTTCGAGCTTGCGCGAACGGGCGCTGGCCGCGATCGAGGCCACGCGGTTTTACCCCGCATGGGGCAAAGCCCGCCTGCACGCGATGATTGCCAATCGCCCTGACTGGACACTGTCTCGACAGCGACAGTGGGGCGTGCCAATGGCCTTTTTTGTCCATCGTGAAACCGGCGCTCTGCACCCCAGGACTTCTGAGTTGCTTGAACAAGTCGCGCAACGCGTCGAAGTGGGCGGTATCGAAGCCTGGCAGGCACTCGATCCTGCAGATCTGCTCGGCCACGAAGGCCCAGACTCTGCGCAGTGGTATGTCAAGAACCCCGACACCCTCGATGTCTGGTTTGACTCAGGTACGACGCACTTCACGGTGCTACGCGGATCGCATGCGGCGCAATCGACCTTCCCAGCTGATCTGTATCTCGAAGGGAGCGATCAGCACCGTGGCTGGTTCCATTCCTCACTGCTAACGGCTTGCATGATCGACGGGCGCGCACCGTACAAGGCGCTCCTGACCCATGGATTTGTGGTGGACGGTCAGGGTCGAAAAATGTCCAAGTCGCTGGGTAACGTTGTCGTCCCTCAAAAGGTCGCCGACTCGCTGGGGGCCGAAATATTGCGCCTGTGGGTCGCGAGTACGGATTACTCTGGCGAACTCAGCCTGTCCGATGAAATTCTCAAGCGCGTCGTTGAGAGCTACCGTCGCATCCGCAACACCCTGCGTTTCTTGCTGGCCAACACGAGTGACTTTGATCCTGAACACGATTCGGTCGCGACCGGATCAATGTCCGTGATCGACCAGTATGCTATGGCCATGGCCGCGCGAACCCAGGACCTTATAGCGGACGACTACGATCGCTATGACTTCCACGCCGTCATTAGTAGGGTCCAAGCGTTCTGTACCGAAGAGCTTGGTGGATTTTGGCTCGACGTTCTCAAAGACCGGCTCTACACCACCCGTGCCGATTCGCGCGCCCGTCGATCGGGACAAACAGCGCTTTGGCATGTGACCCAAGCCCTGCTGCGCTGGATTGCCCCGATCCTGTCGTTCACGGCTGAAGAAGCTTTTCCACTGCTCAACCCTGAACAACACACCGCTGGCGCTCAGACAATATTCACACAGACTTGGCATCACCTGCCCGGAATCAAGCAGTCCGAGTCGCTACTGGCCGAATGGGACGCGATCCGAGCCCTACGCGCCGAGGTTCTGAAGGCGATCGAATCCGAGCGTGCAGCTGGCAGACTGGGCTCATCCCTACAGGCCGAGATCACGATTCGGGTCGGTGGTGAGTCCTATCAGCGGTTGGCCAAACTGGGGGATGACCTTAAGTTTGTCTTGATCGTCTCCAAGGCCACCGTCGAGCATGCGGAAACGCCAGCCCCCCAGATCACCGTCACCCCAAGCGAGCACACCAAGTGCGAACGGTGCTGGCATTGGCGTGCCGATTTCAATTGTTCACCGGCGCATCCAGGTTTGTGCGGGCGCTGCGTCGACAATCTCGATGGCGTAGGCGAAACCAGGGCGCAGGCCTGATGTCCAACACGCCGCCCCCCGAAGCGCCGCGCGCCTCCAACCGGGGACGCCGCGGCGGGCGTAAGAAGGCTGGCAAGGCTGGCTCATTCTTCGAGCAATTGTTGCCATGGCTGGGACTTGCCGGCCTCGTGATCATTTGCGATCAAGCGACCAAGTTCCAGATCCAGCGTTCATTGCAACCGGGCGACCGGATTGTTGTGATTCAGGACTGGTTCGACCTGACGCTGGTTTTCAACCCTGGGGCCGCATTCAGTTTTCTGGCCAACGCCTCGGGATGGCAGCGCTGGTTCTTTATTG